>ONWK01000011.1 GCA_900321505.1 uncultured Eubacteriales bacterium | reverse complement strand
GGCGGCGGACATTTCCTGAAGGCCGGCGGGACCATACGTCCGGAAAAGCTGGAGGAATACGCCTTTCCGGGGGAGGATATATACCGTGTGACCAACAGGATACTTGAGGAAAGGCTGGAGTCCTATTTCTCACTCTATGAGGTGCTTTATGCCAGGGAAACCACTCTTACTCTTGATGGACTTGCTCTTTATGAAAAGCAGCCTCAGGAGGTTGGATGCGTAAAGCTTTCGGATATCTTTCCGGCGGGCTCCAGGCTGGAGATACGTACTCTTGAGGGTGATGTGGATGTAACGGTGGACCCGGATCTCTATATGATGATCGGTATCGAGGGAGAGGTTTATCCTATCCGTGAGGAGAAGCTGAGATCCAGCTATACCATGACAGGAAAGCCCTACAGCCGTGTATTTGATTATGATCCTACTGTTACGAACCATACAACCCATGAACGTAAAACGGTAATGGAGTATGCCATGGGCGTGATAAGCTCAGGCGGCTCAAGGATCTACGCAAGACCTCTTGATCATTACGTAAAGCTCTTTACCGCCTGGGATGAAGAAAAATATTATTCCGGAAACCCCGGCGACTATATCGCCTGCCGGGAGGAGGATCCGCATGATATCTATATCATACGGAGAAGGCTGTTCGATAAACTGTACAGAAGGGTGTAGGCTGATAGCACAAAAATAACCCGGCGAATGCGCCGGGTTATTTTTGTGACCGTTATGTTGTCACCGGAGTTACCCGGTCTTACTCCTCCTCCACCTCTATCCCGTATGCCTCCTTCAGCTCATCCGGCATCTCCGAGTCCCGGAGCATGGTCTTTGCCTTACTGATCAGGTCATCGATGGTATAATGCCTGAAATATCCTAAGGTATAAACCTTCCCGTTCGGATGGGAATAGGCATAGAACCGGTCCGTGGGTCCATGGTGTCCCAGACATCTTTCAATCGAGGTCTCCTCATACCAGGTATCGGTTTCGAAGATATCCAGCAGATCACCGATCTGCAGATACATCAGTTTCCTTTCCGTATCGAAGGTGAAATCCGCTCTTTCCATGGAAGTACCGGAAATAGTGAGCACACTCTGCCCGGCAAGTTCACCGGTTTCGGTATTGTAGCGATACAGATAACCATCTGATGACGAAACCAGCAGGACAGTTTTACCGTCCTTTTCCTCATCGGTATAAAAGCACATTCCACCGGGAACAACGGGACAGCTTATCTCTATATCTTCACCGCCTTTTAATGAGACCAGACGTATCGTGTTGCTGCTGGACAGGGCGATCATATCCTTTCCGGGATCATAGGCAAAGCCCATGGTAACCCATGATTCCGGAAGGGTAAGGGTTTCTATGGCACCGCTGTTAAGATCGACCAGGATCGTATCCTGATCAGCAGTGAGAAGGACTGAATTCCTGATGGGAATAACTACAGGCGCCTTTCTTACAGTAACCTTTGACGGATCATCACTGATCTTATACTCATCTGTCTTCTTCGTGGCAATATCATAGACGCAGAGCTGAAGTGACCCCGACTGTTTGGTGCAGTAATAGAGCTTCCCCTTACTGAAGGAACAGAAATCCGGGGATGCATATTCTTCCTCCGCTATATCAAAGTCCGTGATCTCACCCGTATCCAGATCAAGATCCAGGATCCTGTACCCCTGCAGCTGCGGTGCGTAGCCCATATAAAAATGCATTCCTTCAGACCCCAGGAAAGACAGCTTATGGCTTTGAAGACTTTTACCGTCATCTATGAGAGGCATGCTGTACACCTGCTCGCCGGTGGAAGGATTGACTATGGTAAGGATCAGCTGTCTGGTTTCATTGTCCGTTATCTCTTCTGCGGAACCGTCCGCGGTAACATAACTGAGGACAGCCATGACATTATCGTCCATATAGGATCTTTCCGGATGGGTTAATTCCCCGGAGGACTTAAGCTGATTCCATTCGTCATCACAGACATACAGTCCGTAATGAAGTATCTCCGCACTGCTGGACGGATGTGTAAAGAAGCCTGAATCCACACTGTAAAAAACCTGATTCAGCCTTTCCGTAAAAAACCGGTATATGGTTACACTTTCTGTATTGGAAGGAAATACCAGCCCTCCGTTTTCAGTAACGTAAAATGGCCATCCGTCTCCGTCGGGATCCTGCGCCATTATGATGGACTCATTTGTATTATGACTGGCAACCCGCTTACCGTTCGATACCTTGAATATTTCCGCTTTATTAGCATGGTAGTAAGCCACAGCTTCGTTCTGCGGCAATACCAGGAAATTGTTGTGGATTGAAACATTTTCACAGGTAAAATCGTAGTTCCAGAGCTCGGAAGCACTGTCCGGATCAAAGCACCGCAGCGTTACATGATCGGTCTGAACATATTTCACATCACCTATGGTGGAGTTGGAACCCGCTATCTTTACGGGGGACGCCGTGATCAGATGAGCCTCATCACCCCATACAAAGGCCGATACATATTCGTTATGATCGATAGTATGCGTCTTCCCATTTTCAATATCATAAATGAGTATGTTCTGAGCTGTAATATCCTTATATATCCTGACTGCAACCCTTTTTTCATCCGGAGATATCTGAAGCTGACTTATGGTCGTCATCATGCCGGTGTCATCCGACGGAAGCTCATATACGGCTTTTTCCGAACCATCGTCCAGGGACAGCCTGTGCAGCTTCATATCAGCCGTTGCAAGAAGCAGCGTATCATCCGAGAATACCGAATTTTCCGCAACAGGATTATAATCCATTTCAAGCTTCTTTTCCCAGACAAGAGTTCCGTCCGGTATACGGTATACGGAAACCCCTTCGGAGGTGGTAAGCATAAATCTGTCATTGGGCAGAAATACCACACCTTTGGCATTTTTCAGCCTGTCGGCACTGAATATCACAGCATGAGTTCTTGTATCCCAGACCCTCAGATTCCCCAGCTTATCCCAGGCGGCAAGCGCATTTCCGCCGGGAGAAAGGAGACAGTTGTTGTTATAGATCAGATCAGGCATGCGGTAGCTCCAGATGTCCTGGATATCAAAACCGTCGCGTGTGGTATAAGCCAGCGTAGATTCCGTCAGGGCGCGGATGGCCTGAGGAGTCACCGGGCGGGAATCATCTTCGTCCTTCGGAAGAGCCTCCAGCGCCAGCTGCAGCGCGAGGATGCGCTGTTCCTCCTCCAGGGAATAAAGGGATTCATTTGCCAGATAAATGGACTGATTTCTGAGAGAGCTTTCGAGGCTTTCACGTATTTTGATACGGCTGTATATAAGATATGCCCCAAAGCCCAGCACGCCGGCCAGTATCAGTGAAAAGGCTATCGTCAGCCGGCGGATCATATATGCACGCCGGCGGTTCATCAGCTCATCATAAGAACATCCCAGCAGCTTGGATGCAAGTCTCGGAAGCTCTTCTTTTTTTGCCTTCTTCCGCGGCAGACGGTAATCACAGGACAGGGGCTCCAGAGGTACCTGGGCCGTGTATTCATTTCCATTGGGATCGGTCAGCGTCCGGTCCTCATATTTCAGTATTTCCGGGATCACATCCTCGGGCTCTCCGTCCACAAGAACCGTAGTGATCTGACGGCGCGTATGATTACGCAGGAAATATTCGATCTCCCGGGGCACCCATGCGGACTGCTTTGTGGCAGTGGAGCAGATAACGATCAGATGCTCCGCCCGTTCCAGGGCATCCGCAATATCCGCGGACAGATTGCTTGCCGCCCCCAGCTCGTCCTTATCCAGGAATATACGGTCGATCTTCTTTCTTCCTGTAGCTTTACGGATCTTTGCCGGAATATGAAAATGCTCCAGATCCGACTGTATGGTACGCGCCACCTTTATATCCTGATCCGAATGCCGGTATGAAATAAACGCATTATAATGCTCGATCATTGCTTAGCGCCTCATTTCTGATATATATTCAGCATCCCGTGAAAATCATAAACATCACGGATGGAAAACCTGCTTTCCAGATTGATTTTACAGAACGAGTTTATCATCATTTTTTATGGCTGTCGAGATGGTTTTCAGCCTTGCCTTCCACGGGATTGATATATTTACAGCCTTATGGTAAAATTCCTGTAACTGTAACTATTCGGCACCCCTGGGGAAACAAGGCACGGATCGCAGGGCGCTGAACAGTTACTCATAATTTTTTTATTATCTGGGGATGGGTAAGAGCATGCATTACAGCGTTCTGATCGTGGATGATGAGGCGGAGCTTTCCGAGTATACCGCCCGGTATTTTAATATGTCCGGTGTGTCCGCAAGCTATGTGCTGGATAAGGAATCGGCACTGGCTTTTTTTGAAGAGCATACCTGTTCACTGGTGCTCCTTGATATAAATCTCGGCGAGGATTCCGGATTTGAACTGTGTCAGCAGCTCCGGCGGAATATAAATGTTCCTATCTTTTTCATCAGTGCCAGATCCTCCGAGGATGACATGCTGCTGGCTCTGACCATCGGCGGGGATGATTATATCTGCAAGCCCTACTCTCTGTCCGTTCTTCTGGCCAAGGTAAAGGCTGCTCTTAAAAGATATGAGGCATCAAATAAAGAAACAGGGGAAAGCGGCAGTTCAGCTGCCGTAAAGAAGGAAGCCTCCCAATATGTAACCCTTGGGCAGGCAAAGATCGACCTGCAGCGCGCCGTTGTGATAAAGAACGGAACGGAAACCCCGTTAAAAGCCATGGAATTCCGTATTCTGGTCTACATGCTGAAGAACAGGAACCGGATCATCAAAAAGGAGGAATTCTTTGAGAAGGTCTGGGAGACTGAATTCGTGGGCGATGTCACACTGAATGTCCACATCCGTCATCTCCGTGAAAAGATCGAGGATGATCCCGGAAACCCGGTATATATCAAAACAATCTGGGGCACCGGTTTTATTTTGGAGGATAAGGCGTGAAGCTTCGATTTCTGATCATATATCTGATTATTTTTGCCGTCCTCGGTACAGCCGTGTGCATCTATGTTGCCCGTGGCAGCAAGCAGGACGCGCCCTCCTATCCCACCGAGATCAACCGGCTGGTGATAAGACTCGGCAAGGAATGGGACAGCGTATGTGACATGAAGGAACAGCAGATCCCCTCGGATGAGCCCTTTGATTATGCGGTGATCGATCCGGAGGGCAATCTGCTCTTCTATACCGAAAAGGATATCGCCACCTCGGTATCCGCGGCGACTGCAAGGTATGACGTGATACGGGATATCGAGAAGGACGGCGTACTTGTAGGAAGACTTCTTGTGCATAACCCCTTCCTTGAACTGCAGGCCAGAAGGGATCGCAGACAGGCGCTGATCATAGCCGGCCTCTTTATACTGATGCTGCTCATTTCGCTGGCATATTTTCTGTATCTGCGCAGCAGGGTTGTGAGACCCTTTGACCGTCTGAAGGGCTTTGCTTCAAGGGTAGCGGCAGGGGATCTTGATACTCCTCTTGAAATGGACCGCGGCCACGTCTTCGGCGCCTTCACGGAAAGCTTTGACATCATGCGTGAGGAGCTGAAATCCTCCAGGGAACGTGAAGCTGCGGCTGTGCAAAGCCGGAAGGAGCTGGTTGCTGAACTCTCCCATGATATCAAAACACCCGTTGCCTCCATCAAGGCCATGGCGGATGTTATGAGTCTCACGGCAAAGGATGACCTGGAAAGGGATACCATAGCCGCCATCAACGGCAAGGCGGACCAGATAGATCATCTTATCTCCAACCTCTTCCACGCCACGCTGGAGGAGCTTGAACAGCTGGAGGTAAAGCCTGAGGAGCTCAGCTCCACTGAGATACTGCAGATGATAAAAGAGGCGGACTACAGTAAGAAGGTCTCCGGTTCTGAAATAAAGGATGCAGTGGTCCTTGCAGACCGCCTGCGGCTCAATCAGGTGATCAGCAATATTATCGCAAACTCCTATAAATATGCAGGTACCGAGATCCGGGTGCAGAGTGCCTATGACGGCACTTCTCCTCAGTATCTTGTAATAGAGATAAGCGACACCGGCGGCGGTGTGCCCGAAGAAGAGATCGAGCTTGTCACACAGAAGTTCAGACGCGGCTCCAACGCCGGCGGGAAGGACGGCTCCGGCCTGGGGCTTTACATTTCAAACTATTTCATGGAAAAGATGAACGGCTCCCTGGAATGCTTCAACCGGGATAACGGCTTTGTTGTACGTTTGAAGCTTCCCGTTGCGTAAATTTTTAGTGTTCAGCACCACGACTCCGGATGCTTAAAAAAAACTTTTAAAATACGATTAAAAAACAGACAAAGATTTCCGGAAAAATATGCTCTATACTTAGACCATGCAGAGATGACCTGCATGGTCTTTTTTCAGCCGTAGGCAATGTAACCGGCATATCTGATCTCGAAGCCATAAAGGAGGAACCGAAATGCGGGAAAAGGGTATCATCATCAGAACAGATAAGCTTTCCAAAAGCTTCTCCATCGGAGGAAAGCAGCATCATATAATCAAGAACCTTGATCTGGAGATCTACAAGGGGGATTTCACAGTTATCATGGGCTCCTCCGGAGCCGGAAAGTCCACCCTGCTCTACGCCCTGTCCGGCATGGACCAGCCGAGTCTCGGCCGCATTGAATATGCCGGTAGGGACATCACGAAAATGAATGACGACCAGCTGGCCGTCTTCCGCAGAAAGCACTGCGGCTTCATCTTCCAGCAGATACATCTTGTGGACAGCATGAGCATTATGGATAACGCGATCTCCACCGGAATGCTCACCGGTCAGAAACAGAAGGACCTTAAAAAGAAGGCCGGGATGCTTTTTGAGCGGGTAGGTATCAGTGAGGAAATGACCAGCAAATTCCCGTCGCAGCTGTCCGGAGGCGAGGCCCAGCGGGCTGCCATGGTACGGGCCGTGATAAATGACCCGGATGTGGTATTCGCCGACGAGCCCACCGGAGCCCTCAACTCCGCAGGCGTTAAGGCGGTACTTGATGTACTTACTGAGATCAACCGCGCAGGTCAGTCGGTGGTCATGGTCACTCACGACATTAAATCCGCGCGAAGAGCCAACCGCATCATTTACCTGCAGGACGGCGGGATAATCGGTGAATGTAACCCCGGCCCGTATGTAAGCGGCGACACCGCAAGGCATGAAAAGATAAGAAAATTTCTGGAAGACATGGGATGGTAAATGATCCGGGAGGTTCATAATGATCAAATTAGTCAAATCCAATATCAGAAAAGACAGGGCCGTACTTACTGTATTTCTCCTCATCATCATACTGAGCGCCATGCTTCTCCAGACCGGTCTCTTCGTAAACCGTTACGACAGTCTTTACGATGAAAAGAAGGAAGCGGCGGGGATCGGAGATGTGGTTGTCTTTGTCTACGGAAATAAGGATACCATAAGTGAGACAATGGACAGCCTGGACAGCGTCAGCCGTTACACCATGTCCGATATCATACGTCCGGAGGAAGAGGATATCTCCTCCGAAGCCGGAAACATTAACGAGAGCCGTGATGATGCAATACTGCACCCACTGAGCGGCGTTCATGCCGAAGGCTGCCGTTTTATAAGCCGGGACGACACCATTTCCGGAAAAAAGATCTATCTTACCGTTTACTATGCCCATGCCAATAATCTAAAGATCGGCGATGATATACGCTTCAGCAACGATATCATCGGAACAAGGGATTACACGGTAGCAGGGATCTATGAGGAACTGCAGCAGGGCAGCCAGTATTCATGGAATGCATTCATGTTCGAGGATGAGGAATTCTATGAGATGCGCAGGCTTGCAGATGAAGCCTCCGAAAAGGGTACAGCCTTCATCGGACAGACTGAGGTTGTTGTTAGCTACAGGGACGGAGTATCGGTTGATGATGGTCAGAGAGAGACTATCAACGCGCTTAATAAGACTGCTGTCTCAACCTACAGCTATACCATAGACCTTGCCAAGGCCGGTTATGTCAGCGTGACCAACATCCTCGCTGCATTTATGACTGTATTTTCTCTGATCGCCATGATGGTATGTCTTGTAATGATCATTTTCACCATCAATAACAACATCGACCGTGATGTAAGAAATATCGGCGCATTAAGGGCTGTGGGATATACAACCCGTCAGGTACGCGAGGCGCTTCTTCTGGAATATATGATGATCGGTCTGACCGGTACAGCTGTTGGGATCGGTATTTCTTACATACTGATGCCTGTGATCGACCGGAGTCTCCTTCGAAGTGTATCCGGTATGGTATGGGAAAACCGCTTTTATCCCGGCATGTCCGGTATGATCCTCGGCGGTCTACTTGCAGCCATGGCGCTGGTAGTTATTATCTCCACCGGAAAGCTCAGGCATCTTCATCCCGCAACCGCTCTGAGATTCGGTCTGCAGGCCAACACCTTCAAAAAGAATCATCTTCCCCTTGCCACCACAAGAGGCAGGCTGAATCCCCTGCTCGCAGCCAAGAGCATGCTGCAAAGCAGGAGCCAGAACCTGATAGTCCTCGGTATCGTAACTGTAGTGGGCTTCATGACCATTTTCTCAGGCATACTTTTCTACAATACCCGCGTTGACATCTCCCGGTTCCAGCGTCTGGTCAACGGCGACGTGCCTGATGCGGTGGTGGATGTAAACGCAAAGGATGAGGATGAATATAACAGCCTCAGAGACCGTATAGCAGAGCTCCCCGGCGTGTCACAGGCCTACGGCCTGAACTGGCACAACATCAGTGTACAGGGACGCGAAACCTTTACCTTCTTTACCGACAGGCCGGAATATCTGGAGTGCGGCGTATATGAGGGAACCATGTTCCGTGAGGCAAATGAGGCAGTGATCGGCCGTCTCCTTGCAGAAAAGCTGAATATCAGTATCGGCGATGAGATCGAGGTTGAATGCAGCGGACAGACCGCACGTTTCATCGTAACCGGTTTCCAGCAGGCCGTAGTCAATATGGGAGAGCGTGTCTTCATCAGCACAGAGGGCGCGATGCGTCTTGGTATCCCCACAGACTTCAGCGCCATCCGTATCCGTCTTTCGGATGCAGATGCGGAAAATGTTGATCAGATACTTGCTTCGGCAAAGGATCTGCTGGGTGATAAATGTACCGGTATCCATAATGAGTACCGCTACCAGCGCAGCAGCGACAACCTCACCATGTTTGCCACCCTGCTGCTGATCCTGCTCCTTATCCTTGTGAATGTAGCCATCATTTATCTTGTGATCAAGCTTCTGCTGAAGACCATTTTCATCCGTAAGGAAAAGGAATTCGGTATCAAGAAGGCAGTCGGCTTCACCAGCAGACAGCTCCGTCTGCAGCTGGCGCTCTCACTCTTCCCGGTGAGTCTCATCGCAGCCCTGGCCGGTGCAGTGCTTGGCTTCTTCCTGGTAAACCCACTGGTATCCGTGGTACTTGGCGGCTTCGGCATAGCAAGCGCCGACTTCCTGATCAGCCCTGCTCTGATCGGCATCACCATCCTGGTCATCGCAGTCCTGGTATTCGGAATGACCTATCTCATGTCAGGACGTATGAAGAAGGTATCTGCATATAATCTTATTCAGGAATAACCCACTGATAAAGCCGGGGACTGGTTCTTACGTGTTAAGAACCGCCCCGGCTTTGTTTAATGTCTGCTAATCGTTTAATTTGCACTACAAAAATGCCGGAAATAAGCCAAACCCATCAACATGTTCTCGGAATTATACCATTCACTAATCCTATTGTAACCTCTATCCATCATCTGGATTTCGTGTGACCATTCTTCAGAACTATATGACGCCTCTACTATCAAATTGACCTGTTCATCACGCAGATTGCGATTCATAATTTCAGTAATGCGTTTCCATAATCCAACTATCGGTTTTACATCCTCCCCCAAAAAAAGACAGAAAAAGCCGAGATTCTGAGGGGCATTTGGATTTATTCGTCTGATGTGTTGCCTATAACCGGGGAAAATGGTATGCTTTTTTAAAGTTAGAGGATTATCTCTGATTTTGTGTGTTTATATGAAAAAAGTCAGGTTGACAAATGGGGCAAATATCAACATATCACAGGAGGTAGAAAAATGAAAAAGAAAACAAGAATCCTTGCCGCTTTGCTCAGTATATTTTTAGTGTTGGGAATAATGATACTGCCTGACGCAGCAGATGCTGCCTCCGGAAGTAAGACAGAGAAGCTCCTCAAATCCATGTCTACAACAGAAAAGATCGAACAGATGATTACTGTCAGTGTGAGGTATTATCAGAAGGATGGGGAGGAGCGTCAGAATATAACGGTTCTTCCTGATGAGACAGCAAAGTATCTCGCAAGCCACCATTTCGGCGGAGTTATCCTCTTTTCCCAGAGCACGGTGGGTACCGAACAGACAGTACGGCTGATCGACTCGATCCAGAAGGCGAACACATCAGGCGGAGCCGTAACTCAGCTGCTGGTGGGCGTTGACCAGGAGGGCGGCGATGTGAGCCGCTTAAACGAGTGTGTGCAGGGCCCCGGAAATATGGCACTTGCAGCGACAGGTGTTGAGCAGGACATTACTGATATGTATTCCATCATCGGTACAGAGGTTTCAGCCCTCGGCTTTAATGTCGACTTCTGCCCGGACGCGGATGTGAACAGTAATCCTTCGAATCCCATCATCGGTGTCAGATCATTTTCAGATGATGCGAATATAGTTTCGAAGTATGTGAAGCTTTCACTGGGTGCACTTCAGAATGCGGATATTATCGCATGCCCGAAACATTTCCCCGGACACGGAGATACGAATACCGACAGTCATACGGGGCTTCCGCGTATCGACAGATCCTACTCCGAGATCCGCGAGCTGGAGCTTCTTCCCTTCCGGGCGGGTATCGATGAAGGTACGGAAATGATCATGACAGCGCATATCCAGTACCCTAAGATAGAGAAGAATACATATAAATCCAAGGCTGACGGAAAGAATATCTACCTTCCGGCAACGCTTTCAAAAACTATTATCACTGATATACTCCGCGGAGATATGGGCTATACGGGAGTTGTTGTTACGGATGCCATGGATATGGATGCGATAGCGAAGCATTTTGATCGATTGGATGCCATGGAGCTTGCGATCCGTGCAGGAGTAGATATCATGCTCATACCCGGAGATATTACTACTACCGCGGGGATGAATGAACTGGCCGGAAATATCAAAGCTCTGGCTGCAAAGGCTGATGCCGACGCCGAACTGTCTGCTCAGATCGATGCAGCGGTTAAGAGAATCCTCAAACTGAAGGAAAAGCATGGTCTGCTGGGTTCCTACGACGGTTCGAAGGTAGATGAAAAGGTTGCAAATGCAAATAAGGTCGTAAGCACGAAGGCCAACCATGAGAAGGAATGGGATATCACAACCCGTGCCATCACGATGGTTAAAAATGATGATAACACCCTTCCCCTTGTTAAGGAAGGCCAGAAGACAGTTATCCTCACGGCTTACGCTGATGAGCCTCTTCCCATAAACTATGCGGTGGATCTGCTGAGACAGCAGGGTAAGCTTCCGAAGAATTCAACCTATGAGGTTTACTGCTATCGCGGTAAGGATGCTCCTGAGGCAAGAAAAGAGGTGCTGGATTGGATCGCAGGTGCGGATAACGTTATTGCGATCTCGGAAATGGGCAGCGCATCATTTCTCACCGGCAATTCTGCAGGGCTGCTGGATGAGCTGATAAAGAAAACTCATGATCAGGGCGGAAAATTCATACTGCTCAGCGTATTGCTGCCTTATGATGCGGCGCGCTTCCAGAGTGCGGATGCGATTATGATAACCTACGGCGCACGTTCCATGAATATGGATCCCAGAGAGGATAAGGAACCCATGAAGCGCTATGGACCGAATATTGCTGCAGGTCTTTACCTTATGCTTCAGGATGAGATAAAGCCCACCGGCAAGCTTCCGGTGAACCTGCCTCGGCTGAATGTTGCGGGAGACGGGTATTCATCCAAAATTCTCTATGCACGCGGAACAGGACTAACCTATGAAGCTAAGACCGAGCCTCAGCCGGAGAAGACGTATTCGAATGAATGGGTGCAGGGCAAATGGTACGATAAGAACGGAAACCAGGCTTACACCGGCATCGGATCATGGAAGAAGAATAAGAAGGGCTGGTGGTATCAGGATACCAAAGGCTGGTACCCGAAGAACCGTTGGCAGAAGATCGACGGCAAGTGGTATTACTTTAACAGTGAAGGATATATGGCACAGAATGAGTTCATAGACGGCTGGTGGATCGGAAAAAGCGGTGCATGGACTTATAAACTGAGGGCCTCCTGGAAAAAGAATGCCAGGGGCTGGTGGTATGGTGATTCCAGTGGATGGTACGCTAAGAACGCAGCCTATTGCATTAACGGAAAAAGCTATACATTTGACAAAGATGGATATTGGATAGTTCCGTGATATACAGAGATAACAGTTACATTTTCATTCTGAGGTGACCTGTTGTGAAAAGACTTGCAGATTTTATTGTGGAAAAAAGAACTATTATTCTGGTGATCGTACTTGCCCTGGCTGGACTCTGTGTCTTTCTGATGCAGAAGGTCGGGGTGAATACGGACATGACGAAATATCTTCCGGATGCTTCCTCCATGAAGAAGGGTATGGAGCTGATGGAGAAGGAATTCCCGGAGATAGATGGGGATTATACGATCCGCGTCATGTTTAAGGGTCTGACCGAGGATCAGAAGCTGGAAATGAAGGAGAAGCTTTCCGGCATTGAGTATGTGACGAGGGTGGAATATAAGCCGGGAGATGCCGATTATAATAAGGACGGGTATGTAAAATATGTGCTTCATACCGAT
>ONWK01000109.1 GCA_900321505.1 uncultured Eubacteriales bacterium | reverse complement strand
GGCTAACAAATTTATCGCCGGGCGTGGAGTCCCAATTCCAGATTCCGTTAGCCAATCACCTTCATCATAAAGAAAAGCGAAGGCTGTAAAAACCCTCGCTTATATATTAAGAATCGCAGTTTGTAGGGGAAACAGTTATGAAAAATGGGAAGAATCCGGATACGAATGTGGTCCATCCGATAGCAGGATATGATAAAGAAATATATGTGAAGCCGACGATTAAGAATCCAAATATCATCGTTGGTGATTTTACATATATTGCCGACTTTGAGTTTGAGAGTCATGTGACACATCATTATGAGTGGAATGGTGATAAACTGATCATGGGCAAGTTCTGTCAGATAGCTGCTGGTGTTGAGTTCGTTATGAACGGTGCCAACCACCAGATGAATGCTGTATCGACATTCCCATTTTATACATTGGAAGGATGGGATATGGATCCGCCTGCACCTGAGAGCCTCCCGCTAAAGGGGGATACCGTGATTGGTAATGATGTATGGATCGGTCAGAATGCAGTGATCCTTCCGGGTGTTCATATCGGGGACGGAGCGATAATCGGTGCAAACAGTGTTGTCGGCAGTGATATTGAACCTTATACGATCGTGGCCGGGAATCCTGCTAAGGAATTACGCAAGCGTTTTGACAAGGACCTGATTGACCTGCTCTTACAGTTCAGATGGTGGGACAGAAGCATTGACGAGATCAATAGTCTTATCCCGATACTGACCGGCAGTGACCTGGAAACAGTCAGGAAGGAACTGGAGACAAGATTATGATAATTCTGATAACAGGAGCTTCACATACCGGGAAAACCCTTCTGGCTCAGAAGATGTTGGAGGAATACAAATATCCATACCTGTCAATTGATCATCTGAAGATGGGGCTTATTCGCAGTGGGAATACCAGCCTTACACCTGAAGACGATGATGAGCTTACAGAATATCTGTGGCCGATAGTTAGAGAAATCATCAAGACAGTCATAGAGAACGACCAGAATCTTATCATTGAAGGCTGCTATATCCCTGCTGGCTGGCGACAGGATTTCGATAAGACTTATCAGGATCATATTGAATTTATATGTCTTGCAATGCCGGAGGAATATATTGAGGGACACTTTGATGAAATCATCGGGTACGAATCCGAGATAGAATCCAGACTGATCGAAGCAGACTGTACGGCCGGCGATATTAAGCAATGTAACAGGTGGTTTATTGACGCCTTTGGCAGTGCAGGTGAAAAGGTCGTACTTATAGAGAGTGATTTTGAGAAGGCTATTGATGGGATAGTAGAAAGGATTGTGATAAGGGACTATGAAATACAGCGTTGATACATACAGGTTATACCAAAGCGAAAAGATGTTTTCGCATACAGTCAGAATTCACGTCAGGATGAGGGATGAAGTAGATATATCCGTACTCGAAAAAGCCGTTAATAATGCAATGAAGCGATACCCGTACTTTGCTGTCAGGGTTACTCTTGACGATGAAGGCGGATATGTTCTTCGCCCAAATGATAAAAAGATTGTCGTGATGACGACAGCTAAGAAAACTCCTCGGCTCGGAAGTAAAGCAGTTAATGAGCATCTGATTTATGCAGACTGCGAAGGGAAGGACATTTATCTTAACATCAGTCATACCATGTGCGGCGGAAAAGGATTTCAGCCGTGGGTCATGACAACGATCTGGGAATATGTAAAAGAGAAATACGATGTGGTCCCGGATGCTCCGAAGATCTGGAAGCCGGACAGCGACCTGCTTCCCGGGGAAACAGCGGAACCGACAATGGAGATGCTTAGCAAAGAGGAACCGATCATCAAGAGGAAGATTGAAAAATCGCCAGTTCTTGCATTGGATTATCTGAATGGTTTGATAAACCCATTCAAGAGAAAACCGAATTATTGGATCTTTGTGATCGATCAGGCGGATCTTATCAAAGTTGCCAAGCAGAACGATTCGAGCGTGATCACGTTTTTCTTCATTACATTTGCAAGGGCATTGAACCATTATTTCTCGAAAAAGTATAAGACCATTGTGGGAGAAGCAGCTCATAATCCAAGAGAAAGCATGGGGATTCCCAATACTCACTGCGATTTTCTGAGCCATGTATATGTGAACTTTGAAAGGGACAGGCTGGATGGAGACCTTGAGATGCTCGGAACAATGGCCAGAGGACAGATAATTCTCCAAACAGATCCTTCGGTCAGCCATGCGGAGATCAGAAAGTTGTTCAGCCTTTATGAGGCTGTCGACAAAGAACAAGGCATAAAAAACAAGAGAAAATATATGGCTAAGCACAGCCTTTCGACAGGTGATGACGCACAGCACGGCAGCTTTATTCTTAATTACACGGGATGGACGGACTGGGGAGAAGTTGCCGAATATATAGATTGGTATGCTTTTGTCATTGAAGGTCATTGCACAGTTGAAGTAACTGCATTAGCAGATAAAATAATATTCGGATTGATGCAGCTTGTTGATACGGACAAATATGCTCTGGCATTTCAGGAAGAACTGAATAAACTGGGTGTGTCCTGCAAAATAGAAGGTCCCTATCCAAAGAGATTGCCAAGGCATGAGTTGCCGCAATAACAGACAAATTGAGAGGGTGTGCTAAATATAGACCTGATTAACAAATCCGGATTTGCGGAGGTGAACGATATGGTTGATTATGGACTAAATGATAGAGTAGCTATTATTACAG
>ONWK01000194.1 GCA_900321505.1 uncultured Eubacteriales bacterium | reverse complement strand
CCTGACATACACAGATTCGAAAGGGACGAAGTAGTTCGCCGCCTTGAATATTATCTCGGAAAGCTTTTTGGTGAAATCGATGATCGTGGGATATTCGATCATGTACAGCAGTTTGATTTGCAGAAAGGTATAGCCGGCCACGTCGTTGAGCAGTGCATTTTTGGCTATTCTCCGGACTCAAGACAGGAAGCCGATCTTGTCATAAAGGAACAGGGCGAAGAATATAGGACCGAACTGAAAACTACAGGTATGGTCATCAAAAAGTCTCCGCAAGAACACTACGAGGCTAAAGAACCTATGTCTATCACTGCGGTTGGAGTATATGACATAGGAGAACAGGAATTCTATGCATCTCACTTTTGGGAAAAGCTGGAACATATGCTGATAGTGTATTATCACTATGCTGCCGAGAAGGGGAAAACAACAGCTTATGATTATAAAGATTTCCCTCTTGTTGGTTATGAATTCCATGAGTTTTCTCCCGATGAAGAAGCAGCGTTGAAACGGGATTGGGAGATAGTCAGAGACCTTTGTGCGGAAGTCGTTGCCAGACATCCGGGAGCACGAACAGCTTCTTGGAAACAGGATGTCAAACAGGACTATATAGAAAGTCATGGAGTATTGAGACCTCAGCTGACATACATAGATCTGGCTCCGCTGTTTCCACCACGTTTCCGTCTTAAAAAACCTACTGTATCAATGATGATCGCCCAGCATTTTGGGTATGAACTTGAGCAACTTCCAGGAAGATATACTTACATCACAGATATAGACAAGAAGTGCCATGAACTCACTCAAAAGTACTCTGGTAAAACTGTAGGGGAGCTGGCAGATCTTTTCGGAATCCCAAGGACAGCTACAACTGGAAGGGAAGGAAAAGGCATCTCAGAACTTATCACAGTCAAAATGTTTGGCGGTGAAGCAAAGAAACTCAATGAGATCGAAATATTCCAGCGCTTTGGGCTGATTGGTAAAACTATAGTTCTTACACCAAAGGGTGGAAGGACAGAAGACATGAAGCTTTACCATATGGACTTCGATGAACTGATACAGACAGAAGTCATTGAAGACGATGGAACAGTAAGAGACTTTGAATTCACAGACTCTGAAATGTATTCATATTTCACAAACAATGAACTTCTTTGCATCATGTATGAGGAGCCTGATGTAAAGCCGGGCGAGACACATAAATTGATCGACAATAAGTTTATCGGCTTCAAAAGACTAGTGTTCACAGATGATTTTATAGATAACACAGTCCGATACCTTTGGTACGATACCAGGATCAAAGTAATGGACAAAACGCTCGTTGACATTATCAGGAGAGACAAGTTCGGGGAACCTGTCATCAATAGATCTGGAGACATAAGCAGCGCACCAAACTTTATAAAAAGCAGTGAAAATGATGTTTTCATGCGTGGATCTGGAACGGATTCTGCCCTGAAACATAAAACGGAATGTGTGAATGGTATCAGGATGCTGCCTCAGTATGTTTGGATCAAAGGCACTTCTGTGATAGAAGAACTTGAAAAATCTCCATTACTATGAAACATCAGCGGCTGGAAACAACTGAATCGATATCAAAACGCATGGCGAATGTCAGCCTGAAAGGTGGCAAGGCAGAGACTGATTTAGCGAAAGCATTATGGCGTGAGGGCATCCGATATCGCAAGAATTATAGAAAGATCCCTGGCTCGCCAGATATAGCGATAACTAAATACAAGGTCGCTGTATTCGTGGATGGTGAGTTTTGGCACGGCGAGAATTGGGAAGAACGAAAGACGAAACTCAAAAGCAACAGGGAATACTGGATAGAAAAGATAGAGGAGAATATCGCCAGAGACAAGAGAAATGATGAACTCTTGAAAGAGATGGGGTGGACACCGATCCATTTCTGGGAAAGGGAAATAAAGAAAGACTTAGACCGATGCGTTCATAAAGTTGTTGATATTGTGCAGATTCGCTTCTCAGAAACGATAGATATCTGACATAGAACAGGAATAAAGATACAGTCTAACGGCTCTCAACCGTAAAAAGTTGGGGGCTTTTTTAGTACATCAAATACGGAAAGGGGGTGATCACATGGCTAAGAAAAAGACACTTCAGGAGCTGCAGGCAGAACAGGAGCGAGTGGAGAATGAACTCAAGATCAGGAACCAGAAGCTCAAAGCTCTAAAGCAGCAGGAGAAGGAACTTGCACGCAAAGAGCGTACTCATCGTCTCTGCACTCATGGTGCGATGCTTGAACAATATCTGCCGCCGGAAGAGTATACAGATGATGAGATCGACAATATCCTGAGAACGGTGTTCCAGAACGATAATATCAGACAATTCGTCAACAGCGTGAAGGAACATCCTTACGAGCAGTCGGAGACATAGGAAGTCCCTTTCTGTGAAAGGGCGCAATTATACACACCCCTCAAGGGCGTGTTATTGCGTTCTCCGAAGGCTCCTGACCGGAGAGGCCGACTTCAGGCACTCTGCGTGCCTTCCGTCACAGGGGACCTTGCCGTTCCCCTGCGCAGGCAAAGCCTGCTACCCCTAGGCCGGACTTGCTTCATGAGGATGTAATGTACACCCTCATGAAAGCAAGTTTGACCGTGTATTGATATGCGTGACCGTTTGCATTACAGCAGACGGTCTTTTCTTTTCCGGGGAGTAAGAAAGGAGTTGATGAACAATGCCATGCCCACACTACAAGATAAAGATAAGCAAGCGATCCAAAGGACACTCGACTGTCGCTCAGGCAGCGTACCAGTCCGGCGATCGTCTCTTCGATGAACGCGATAACAGGACAAAGTATTATAGCGACAAGCGCGGCATCATCTACACCGAGATCATGCTGCCGCCGAATGCTCCGCCGGAGTACGCTGACCGCAACACGCTATGGAATGCTGTTGAGGCTGTTGAGAGTAACTGGAATTCGCAGCTTGCCAGACGATTCGAGATCGCTCTGCCGAAAGAGCTGACGATGGAACAGAGAGTCGCTTTGATCAGGGAACACTGCTACGAGCAGTTCGTGTCAAAGGGAATGATCGCAGACATCGCGATCCATGACCCGGATCCTCCGGGACACAATCCTCACGCTCATGTCATGCTGACGATGAGACCAATGGATGAACACGGAAGATGGATGGAGAAAGCTCATCGGGAGTATGAACTTGATGAGAATGGTGAGCGCATCCGTGATGCTAAAGGTAAGTGGAAGTTCCGCAAGATACCGACAGTCGATTGGAATAACAGAGACAACGCCGAGATCTGGCGGCACGCATGGGAAGAAACACAGAACAAGTACCTTGCAGCTGCCGGACGATCTGAGAGAGTGAGCATGAAGTCATACGCGCGTCAGGGCATCGACAGGATCCCGACCGTACACATGGGGCCTGCCGTGACTGCGATGGAGCGCAGAGGCATCATGACCAACATAGGCAATCTCAATCGTGACATCAAGGCGGCCAACAAGCTGATGGATGTACTGAAGCGTTCGATCGTGAGACTGATCGGCTGGCTTGAAGAGATCAGGCAAGCGATCGCAGAGATTGACATGAAGCCGAAGGAGATTCCGCTTGTTGATCTTCTGGAGCAGAGCTTCGAGGAAAGCATCAAAGACCATCGCGGGAGAATGGTCACAACACAAGGCGAGGCCGAAAGGTTCAATTCAGTGGTCAGCTATATGCGTGAGCATGAAGTGCTGACGGTCGAGGATCTTGATACAAGACTTACCGAACTGAATGCCAACGCTCTTCCGGTCAGAGATCAGATAAAGCATCTGAACAGCAAGATCAGAACGATAGAGAAGCTTATCGAGCACGGTGACCGCCGTGCTTCTTTGGATGCTGTTCACGATGAATACCTGAAGATCCATTGGAAGGGAAAGAAAGAGAAGTTCGCTGCCGAGCATAAGGACGAGCTTGATGCATGGAAGGCATCCGACAGATATATGCGAAAGAATCTGCCGGATCAGGAATACAACAGCGATGCACTCAGATCAGAACTGTATTCTCTGAATTCACAGCTGTATGAACTGACCGAAAAGATCAGACCGCAGCAGGAAGAGACTGAGATCCTGAAAGAGGTTCGCTCATATGTGAAGAAGCTGCTGCCGGAGCTAGCACCGGATGGCGAAGCACTCACACCTAAGCGCAGGCAAGAGAAGATCGCGGCGGTTCAGGAGAGACTTGCAAAGGCAAAAGCTGAAGCAGAGAAGCGAGCAGCTGCTTACGAAGCGAGCAGACAGATCGCAGGAAGAACTAAGGAAGGACGGTGATGAAATATGAATTATGAAGACGAAGATAAAGTGCCGATGATAAGGATGAGCGAGGTGGAGCTGAAGGAAGTTGAGTGGCTATGGAAACCTTATATCCCTTTCGGGAAGCTGACGATCATACAGGGCGATCCCGGTAACGGAAAAACGTATCTCGGGATGCAGCTCTGCGCGGCATGCACGAATAAAATCGTGCTTCCGAATATGGAAATGCAGGAGCCTTTTAACGTGATCTACCAAACAGCGGAGGACGGACTCGGAGATACCGTCAAGCCAAGGCTCATTGAGGCCGGAGCTGATCTTGACAGGGTGCTTGTGATCAGGGAAGAGCCTAACGATCTTCTCACACTGACGGATGACAGGATCGAGAGAGCTATTGTTGAGAACGATGCCAGGATGATCATACTTGATCCCGTGCAGGCATTCCTTGGCGAGAAGGTGGACATGAACAGAGCAAATGAAGTCCGTCCTATTTTCAGACATCTTTCGGATGTTGCAGAGAGGACGGGTTGCTCCATCAACCTGATAGGACACCTGAACAAGAATGAGGGATCATCCAGTTCATACCGTGGCCTCGGATCGATGGACATAAGAGCCGGTGTAAGAAGCGTGCTGCTGATCGGCAAGACCAAGGATGATCCGAACCTGAAGGTCATGGTTCATGACAAGAGTTCGCTGGCACCTGCCGGAGCATCTATTGCGTTCATTCTCGGAGATGAGGATGGGTTCAGATGGGTCGGAGAGTATGATGTCACAGCTGATGAACTGCTCTTCAACTCAGAGAAGAAGCAGAACAAGATCCAGCAGGCTAAGGACCTGATATGCAGCCTGTTGGAAGGAGAGCAGCTGCTGCTGAGCGAGGATATTGACAGGGCGGCACTAGAGAAAGGTATATCTGCCCGGACAGTAAGAGATGCTAAGAAGGCTCTTGGTGATGCATTGAAAAGCAAAACAATACAAGGCCGTAAGAAAGTCTTCTGGATGGAATGAAAATGGTTTGAGTGGCAGACATTCATTTTGAATGGCAAGGTTTATAGACACCCGCCAGTCTGCCACTCTGCCAGTCAAATTGGAAAAGAAGAAAAAACGGCGGAAGGTTAATAATTGCAAGGCATTTAAAACGATTCTGTGTTATCATAGAGGCGTTGAATATACTATTGACAAAAGGAGACAGAAGACGATAATGCTCACAGACAGACAGACAGACAGACAGACAGACAGACAGACAGACAGACAGATAGATGAACTGACAGGATATCCAAGCATAGATAAACCTTGGCTCAAGTATTATAGCGAGGAAGCGATCAATGCAGCATTGCCGAAATGTACCATCTATGAGTATATGTATGACAACAATAAAGATTATCCTAAAGACATCGCAATAAATTATCTAGGAAGAAAGATAACTTATCGTCAATTATTCGAAAACATAGATGACACGGCACGGGCGTTTCAGGCGCTGGAAGTAAAACCTGGAGAAATTGTTACAGTTGCTCTTCCTAGTGTACCGGAAGCATTGTATGTGGTTTATGCTCTGAATAAAATAGGGGCAGTTGCAAATATGATCCACCCGCTTGCAGGGAGAGAGGAGCTTCTTCATTATTTGAATGAGGTTAAAAGTCGTATTGCGATCCTGTTTGATGGTACATATGACATACTTGAAGAAAGTATTAGGGATACTTTTGTTGAACATGCAGTTGTAGTATCTGCTGGTATTTCATTGCCTTTTGGAGTTAGGCAATTGTACAACCTAAATAATAAAAAGAAATATATAGATAATGGGATTTTTACATCCTGGAAGGAGTTTATCAGGAGAGGTGCAAATTCTAAACTAATAAAAGTAAATAAAGACCCATCGACAATGGCAATCATATCACATACCGGAGGTACTACAGGAGAGCCAAAAGGTGTAATGTGCTCAGATATGAATGTGAATGCCCTTATTTTTCAGTCTTTTTTCTGTTTCAAGCATGATGAAAGACAACATCGTGTACTTGTTGTATTACCGCCATTTATCAATTACAGTCTGATACAATCAATGCTGGAAATGCTGTGCCTTGGCTATTATCTTGTTCTACTCCCCAAATATGAACCAAATAAGATAGTGGATTATATAAAAAAGTACAAACCTAATGTGATTTTATCTATACCTCCGTATTGGGAAAAAGTATTAGATCTTAATACGAATAATGTTGATATGTCGTGCTTTGAGCAAATCTATTATGGAGGGGAGGCAATGAGTGAAAAAACAGAGCAGGCGATTAACACAGTTTTAAAACGATGCGGCTCGAAAGTTGAGCTACTGAAAGGATTAGGGAGCACAGAACTAATGGCGGTAGCTTCTCAAACCTATCCGTGGTGTAATGAAATAGGAAGCGTTGGAATACCGCTAATTAACATGAATTGTAAAATTGTTAATCCAGGGTCATACGATGAATTGAAAATAGAGGAACAGGGAGAACTTTGCTTTTCGGGACCAACACTGATGATGGGTTATTATGATAATCCGGATGAAACAAATGTAGTAATAAAGACTCATAAGGATGGGGTGCGCTGGCTGCATACTGGAGACCTTGGGTATATTAATAAAAATGGTATTATTTTTATTACTGGAAGAATAAAGAGAATAGTCGTCACTAAAGGAAAAGATGGGATTGCTACAAAAATGTTCCCTGACAGAATTGAAGATGTCATTAACAAGCATCCATCAGTTAGACTCAGCTGTATAATAGGCGTCCCGGATAAAGATAGGATTAATTATCCAAAGGCAATTATTGAGCTCAATGACGGATGCGCTCCATCTAAAGATCTCGAAAAAGGAATAATACAGTTTTGTAATGGAAAGTTGCCAGATTATCAGATTCCTGATGAGATTGAATTCCGTGATGCTTTGCCAAGAACGGATAGAGGCAAGATAGACTATAGGGCTTTGGAAGATGAAGCAAAATAACATGAGCAATATAACTAAAGTATTCATATCCACAACGAAGAAGAGCTTCTGACCCATGCTGAAAAGCGGAGCGCTTCATTGAAGGCCACTTCCTATGTATTTCGTGATAGTCTTCCAATGACTGCGGCAGGTAAGGTGGATTATAGGGCCTTGGAAACTATGTCTGAATAATACAAAAGTCGTGATTTCGGCAAGTCTGACTGAGAAGTCGATGGGAACAACAGAAGAGAATTTCAAGATAATCAAGATCAATGATTTGAGCAATTCCATGGTTGAGTGAAAAAAGGTTCTTATGAGCATAGCAGAAACAGCGATCATATCACTTGTGAAATTTAAATTAAAAAGATCTTTGGATCTGGATGATGTGAGGGAAATCTCATCTGCCGGGCTTAGAGAGTATCGTGACATTCCATACAGTAATCGATCGGGCAAGAAATTGCTTATGGATATCTATGAGCCAATAGTTGATAAAGGCACAGAATTGCCGGTTATCATCAATATCCACGGTGGCGGTCTGATAGATGGTAATAAAAACATTTCTGCTGGATTCTGCCGTCAACTGGCAAAACGAGGATACTTAGTCTGCTCTTTGGAATATCGCCTTATACCGGCTGTTCGTGTCTATGAACAGTTTGACGATGTCTGTGCCGGCATGGATTGCATTGGAAGGAAACTGGTAGAATTTGATGTAGATTTTACAAGGATATATCTGGTAGCAGAGAGTGCAGGCGCATATCTCGCTACTTATGTCGCAGCTATGAGGAAGTCCAAAGCCCTGCAGGAGGCGATAGGATATGAACCTACAAAGATGTTTTTCAATGCTATGGGACTTATCAGTGGCATGTTTTATACCACGAGAAAAGATTCTCTGGGATGGTTTTTGTCGAGATCCATTTACGGCAAAGATGAACGGAGCCTGGCAATAGCTGATTATACGAACCCTGAGCAT
>ONWK01000035.1 GCA_900321505.1 uncultured Eubacteriales bacterium | reverse complement strand
TTCCTCATCCGTACCGGGCAGGACCGCGATATGGACCAGATTATCCAGCTCATCCATAACAGCCTTTATCTTTCGTATACAGAGTCCCGGAGCAGATGCGGCCGCCTTCTCATAATCCCCTGCCGTGATACAGGTGTACGGCGTATATACATCCTCGCGGAATCTTTTACGAACATCCTCGATGCTCTCACGGAATGCTCCCCCCGTACCCTGTCCGGGATTGTAAAATATCGGATCATCATTTAACCCCGGTGCCAGAAGATAGTTTCCCGCGCGTATATTTCCCTTCGGCCCTTCAGTCACCGCCAGCGACCCTATATATAACTCCGCACCTATGAAATCGCCTGCATCCTCGATCACGATCTTTCCGTCATTTTCAAGCAGATGATAGGTAAGCGCATCCTCATCCCTTTTGCCGGGGCGCACGAAATCGAAGAAGTCCTCTCCGTTCTCATCGGTTCTCTTTGCTATCAGGAGGAAAGTATCGGGTACGATATGCGAGAACGGAAGCTCGATCTCCTGATCATCGTATCCTATAACGCTTCCCACATGATAGTTTCTCATGACCTCCTCATTATATATCGCAATACGGATGGCATCCTTTACCTTAGAAGGCTCATAGCCGAACATTTTTTTGTCAAAGGTCAGCGTAAACTCTCCGCGCTGCCCGCCCCTCTCATACAGGCAGTATCTTCCGCGCCTGTCGGCATATGTTGAAAGCTCATATCTGCGATAGGATTCTCCCTTGCTTTCCCTGCCGAAACAGAGTACATAGCTTTCCCCCTTCAACGTACTTTGAATGTGGATCCTGTCATTTCTCTGAAATGTCATGGCAAGTGCCCTTGTATCCTTCTGCCATACCTCAAAAAGAAAGGCATCCACACCTAATATACTGGGTCTTACGTCGTAATTGGCAGTGGTAAGTGTGGCCCTGATACAGTAACCGCTGAGATCCTCCTGCCTGTATTCCGCATATCGTATGTCTTCCGGAAATTTAAGCTTGATCTCACCGCTCTCCAGCAGTGCCCCCGTAAAATCCCTGGTCCTGATCTCTTTGAAGCCTTCCGTGGTATAACACTCCCATTTGAAAGACGCAAAGATATTATCCGACCTGTCCTTCAGTGCATTTCTGCTGTAACCGGCGTTGATCCGTATATAGAAAGAGGTCTCACTTCCCGGTGCAGGAAGTGAATCACAGAAGAAGTATATCTCATCTCCTACCTTCGGATCATCTCCGAATACCTTTGCAGGCAGCACTATCTCCCTGTCCAGCAGATGTCCGTGATCATGTAACCTCCCGTCGTAAAAAGAACGTACGCCGATCAGATGGCAGTCACCCACATCCTGGGCCTTCCTTGTTTCAAAGACCATATCTCCGATCGTAAACCTCTGATTATTGTTAATATGCGTCTTCCCGGGAAGCTTATCCGCCGTAAGGAGAAGTCTGGCACATTTTCCCTTCATTGCTTCGAAACCCACCAGCTTCAGCAGCGCTCTTTTAGCCTCATCGCCGATCATGGTGATCCTGGAACCCTGAAGTGATTCAAACACGATCAGATTCTCGAGGATGGTGATACCCGGATCCGAAGGATTAAAGTTGGTCCATTCATCCGTGATAAGAGGGATGGCGGATATTGCATCAGCCATCCTCTCTTCATATGTTCTTCCACTTGTTTCTTCCAGTCTAAGCAATCAGAAAACCTCTCATTCGTATTCGATATGTACCTTATGTTCTCCGGACCGTACGACCATGAACGGACTCACCTCTATATCGTCGATGTCCTTTGTATGTTCCCCGTCCTTATCCACATAATGCACCGTGATCACTGTTTTCCTGATCACAGCCCTGCTTTTCAGTGTTCCCAGCTTCATCATGATCTGGGCCTTTTTCGGGATCACTCCGATGTCCCATCCTCTTCTTCCCGGGCCCGATACGGGATTGAAATAATCCCTGAGCATTTCCAGGATCGCATTCTGTGTTTCAAAGCTTGCTTCCTCATCCTTTGCCCTTGCCCATACCGAGACGGATACGGATACAAAGATAGGCTCTACTACCGATACATTATCCTCGGTGATCGTAACGGATGAGTGTTCCAGCAGATAGTCCTTAAGCTGTCCCGAGATACGATGGAAGGAGAAAGATCCCTCCATATAGTCCTTCATCAGTAGTACAAAGGAGATATCACCCGGTCTCCTCTTTCCGTCCACGGTCTCCCCCGCAATGCATACCGCTTTGTCGATACTGTCGGAGAAGCCGAGGATCGTATATATATAATCCTTGTCGGATACCAGTCTTCCGCGGCTGCTCAGCATATTCGCCCCGCGTCTGAAAGCTTCGGGCACTGTCTCGATATCCATGCCTCCGTAGGCTCTTACAGGATTTTTCACCTGATCTATGTAAAGCTCGGTACCGACTGTCTCGCTTATCGCACCGACTTCCACATTACCGGCCGCGCCATCGCTGGTACGGATCCTTACCTTGAATGCCACATCGTCCGTCACTCTGGGCATCATCGCCTTGATGCCGTCAGAGAAGATCAGCTTTCCGTTCATGCGGTCAACTATGTAGCATCTGGGATCCCGGGCAGTATCAAAACCGGAAGTCTCGCTCCATTTTACATAAACCGCGGCTATTCCGCCGAGCATATCCGTCTCAACCCGGATATTTTCCGGCCGGTCCATGAGCATACGGTCGATCTCATCCTTACGGATGCTTCTTTTCTCATTTACCCAGACCTCCACATCCAGAATGTTGCGTTTTCCCAGCGAGAAGCTCTGGTTCGGAGTCGTATCATTCAGATAATAATCCTGTTCCTTTTCCGTGACTGTATTGGTTACATAAACCACATTGGTCAGGACTCTGCGTATCCTCGGCAGGAAAAGGCTGCTTTCTTTTTCATCCTGCACATTGCTCCTGCTGATCCTGATCCAGTACCTTTTCTTTCCCTCCAGTACCATGCCCTGCATATCCGCCGGAGGCATGAAGATCACAACGCCCGACCTTGAGAAATCCTTGGTGTTATCAACGATCTTTAAAGGCCTGAAACCGCCGTTCGCACTGTATTCATAGCGGCACTTCATCGCGGTCATATTGAGCTGGTCTTCCAGCTCGAAATAAAGACTTACGGGTCCGTTCTCCATCCGGCTGTTGAAGCCCAGATAGAGAGCGTCATCCTGATATACCCCGCCGGACATGACCACAAACCGCCGGCCTTTTTTCTGGATGTCCGTGATATCCTGTTTTTCGGTTCCCGTAACCCTGTAGAGTCTGTCGGGATCGACAAAATGTCCCTCGTAGGTAAAAGCCGCCCTGAAATGTTCTATGATCGGATAATGATGGATACAGGGGCGCAGATAACAGTTATCCGCCCTGAACACCCTCAGCCGTATGGCCCTTCCGAAATAAGCTCCCACCTGTATCTTTGCCCAGTCCGTCGGACAGTAAAAGCTCAGAGAGATGCTTCCGGTCCCCGCTCCCGACAGGAGTCCCGATACATCCTCATCCACCGGAAGCTTTTTCCATCCAAGTCCGTTATAATATTCCATACTGATCTCATCACAATAAGCTTCAGCCGGGATATCCGCAAGGATCAGCTTCGGTTTCCTTTTGATGACCTTAAGTTCCGCCTCCTCCTCCTGTTTGGTAAGGAAAAGACTCCGGTCCCTGTGCCCCACCTGAAAGCTGACCGTCACCCTGGACCCGCCCTTTGAGAAATAAAGGTCATGCCCGATATAGCATTCATTATAAAGCGCAAGCGTGTCGGTGAACGGTGCAAATACTTCAACATCCATATCCGAAGTACCGTCAGTCACAAAATCTGCGGGCCGTTCCCTGCCCGAAGATGAAAGTCCGATCCTGCTTACATCCTCTGCATTTCTGACGATCCCCGTTGCTTCGATGACAACGACCGCATAGCTCCTTCCGCCTACGATCATATGTCTGCATTTTTCTTTTTTCTTTACCTCGACAACGGTCCCGTCATTCTGGACCTCCATACTGTCGAATTTCCGAAATCCCGACGAGGTATAGTATTTCAGAACATACTCCCCGTTACGTATCTTTTCGATTATATCCCGGCTTCCGTCCAGCCGGATATATATCGGTTCATCCTCTATATCGAAAAGCGATTCATGATAAAGAACGATCGCACTCCTTGCGATACTTCCCACCTCGGAGAAAAGCACAAAGGGGCGCATTTTCCCGGAGTTATTCGAATACCGTGGTCCGTCACCGGATGCTTCTTCAGAAATGCTCTCTTCTTCCGGTACGGGTTCTTCGTCACGGGTTCTGTCCACTTCTCCTTCAAGAAAGGAAACCGGTGCAAAATCTCCTACAAGAGGTACAAAGCTGCCTTCTTCACGGTCTGTCATAAATGCATCCGTGATCCGGGAATTAGTCACATAGATATCCCTTTCCGTCTCAAAGATCACCTGACCGCTTTCCGTCTTATCCGAAGCCGCCACCAGCCGGGTTCCCTTGCGGATCTGTGTACCGGGTATCGTATCCTCCACCAGGGTAAACTGGACCATACTTCCCGCAGGTTTAGCCGCCTTCAGCGAAAGATCGAGCATGTTCATGAATTCCACATGATACTGATCCATCGTAAGGTTTTCCAGATCGATATTTTCCTTCATGGATATGGCAAAGATCCTGGCGATCGCCGCACCGATATCGGCATGTTCCGGATCAAAATGCCATTCCGGTACATATCCCTGGGCGAGTTCACGTATTCTGTTTTCTATGTCAGCCGTGTTTCGATGATCTATGTCCAAGTCTCATCATCCTCCATCATCAGTTCATTATCGGAATACCTGCGTTCCAGGGGTTCGGTCTCTTTCTCTTCTTCAACATCACCGCCTCTGTCCAGATAGAACGGAAATACCAGATTATCCCTTCTGTTTATGGCGGATACAAGATAATTGATATTGATTATGACCGCTCCGATATCCGACCTGAACTCGGTATCAATGCTCACATCCGAAATCCGCGGTTCGTGCTGCATGATGGTCTGGGTGAGGTCGCGTCTGAGTATGGACATCATGGTTGTTGTAGTGTCCATAAAAGCGTAATTCATAATATCACTACCGAAATCAGGTCTTACGATCCTTTCCGTCAGCTGGGTCATCAGAATAAGATAGATCGACTCCTTAACCGATCTGTTTCCCGATACCGTCATGATCCTACCTGTAGCCGGATCCACCTGCAGCGGAAATTTTGCACCTGTTCCCAAAAACCTGCTATCTGCCATATAATAACCTCTTCTTCACCGGACAGGCACCATATATGCCTGACAAATACTGTATAAGATCATCTGATACCTAACCGAGCTTGATAGGCGTACCCGATGCCTCGATAAGTCCTCCGCTGGATATTTTCATGCTTCCGCCGGCTTCAAGCTTCACATTTGAGCCTTTGAAGTTCGCACGGCTCTGACTCTCTATGGCTACCGCATCATCTGCCTCTATGGATACCTTCTTTGCCTTAAGTGAAACGGCACCGGTCTCCCCGTTCATTGTCATGACAATGTTATCACCCACAGTGATACTTATCTTTTTATCCGCCTTTATCTGTATCAGTCCCTTATCCGGATCTGTATTGAGCTTTATATAATTCCTGTTATCCTTATCGGAAAGCTCTATCAGCTTCTTCTCGTTATTCATTACGATCCGGTGGGACTTATTCGCTGTCTGGATAGTGATAACATCCTTCGAACCTGCCTCTTCTCCCCCGCCGGCATCACCGCCCTGGTTATCCTCTGTTATATCTTCAAAAATAATGGCGCTGCCGTTCTTTGTAACGATCTTTTTAAATTTATTCTTCTCATCCCTGGAACCCGTAAGGATCTTGTCATTGGTCTTAGGTATACAGCCGATCACATAGGCGCGTTCGATATTGCCTTCCTCGAAAGCTACCAGCACAAGATCTCCAACCTCGGGAATGAAATAGTGTCCCCAGCTGCCGCCGGAGGAAGGCATCACTACCCTGGCCCAGAGCAGTCTGGTGCTGTCAGCCTCATCCCCTTCGCCTTCTCCCTGTTCCCTGGAAAGCAGTATTACACTTACACGTCCCGGCATATTCTCATCATAGTTTTTTACAACCTTACCGAGCATTATACCCATGATACGCGAGTCCCCGGTGTCGGTCTTTTCAATTCTTTTTTTCGATACATCTTCTATGATGTCAAAGATCGCCATACTGTTTTCCCTTTCTCTTTACCGTATACTATTCGCGACCTCCCATCCGACCGCAGTGATCACGGATAGTAACCTTAACTTCCTATGACGTTCGTACAGCCTTCAAAGGTGGTCATGTAGCTTCTGCCTGTGAAAGTATGTTTCACATTCGTCAGATAGAAATTATTATTGACCGGGGTTCCGAAATCCTGAAGAGTGATGAACCTTCCCGGAACGATCTCCGGCATACCGATCATTTCACCAGAGATACTGCCCAGACGGTAACCTATCTGCTCCAGCAGGTACGAAGCTCTGTATCCTGCTTCCTCCTTGCTGTCCGTCGTCGGATCGATATACACAAAGGACTGATTGTTTACAAACTGTTTTGCCTTGTTGCCGAGAGATATCTTATTCTTGTTCTGCATCTTATTTCCGATGTATTTTCCCTGAAGCATATCGATATTCCGGACCGTCACCTCTTTCACAAGGCCCGTCATATCGTAGCCGACATCGAGACTCATGATGCCTGTACCCGGTTTCAAAGCGATCAGCGGGGTCTGGTTCTTCTTTGCCTCAATGAAATACAGCGTCTTGCCCACCGCAAAGAAATCGAAGTTATACCGCTTTGCGGCTTTAACCATGAATTCGTAATCGCTTTCTTCCACCATCTCAACTCTCCGGTCCGTTGTCTGCTGCTGTGCTCCGTCCGCTCCCGGGGGTTTATCCGGTGTGGATCCGACGTTCATCTCCATGAACTTCGATCCGTTTGGTCCGGTCTCCTGGAAGATCGTGTATGCTCCGAGAATCTCCTTGACCGCGTCACTGAAATACAGTGACTTAAGTTTTTTTGAATGCCTGTTGGCCATCATAAGCCCCTTGACGTCCATACAGGTAAGCTCGGCCGACGGCATCTCTTCATTATCACCTGACGGAATGATAAAATGGACCTTGGCAATAAATCCCCTGAATACCTCCCGGAGATTGGTCGCATAACCCATGTAGATGATGATGGTTGATCCCAGATACAGAAACTGCTTGGTCTTCTTGATCTCAAAGCTGTGAGTTGTATCATCATATACTCCGCCCAGAATTACCGTAGCAATGGATGCTTCGTACCCGGATGTGAGTTCGACCTCCACATTCTTTACGGTAAGCAGCTGCTCATCATTCATCTCCTTGTTATCGATATAAACCGTAACCTTTGGTTCACGGAAGCTTTCATAATCCTGTTTTAAAGTGCTGAACTGAAATTCTGCCATATTTTTTAACCATTGATATATGTCCGGCGGCCGGTACTGCCCGCTGCCTGACTAATACATACATGAACAAACTAAAAGTTTAAAAGATTTCCTACCTTCTGTGATGCCTTTACAAAGCTTTCATTTCCGCCTTCAAAAGCAGTCTTGTAACGTTCCTGCCATACTGCCAGCGAATTCCTCCACTGCTTAGCATCCGCGCACATGATCGACAGGCCTACCATGGCTCTTACAGGCTCTCCGGTAACATTAAACATCGTATATTCAACACTGACCCTTCGAAGGACTCCCGAATAACACATTTCTCCCCAGTTAAAGGTTAAAAGACGCGTATTCTCATTACGAAGGGCAGCGATAAAGCCCTCAACCTCGCGCTGTATGGTTTTCTTCTTCTTTCCCGCGATGGTGAGTCCCATATCTGCAGCGCCCGTCAGCAGACCGGTGGGAGAGAAATTCAGCTTGTCGCTCATGAAAGCGTCCTTTGGATCCATGGAATCGAAAAGAAGCTCAACCGACATACTAATGTTTGTCTCAACAGACTTGTACTTTAATTCATCATTTCTTTCCGTCATATAATCCATGGTTGAATAACGCCCTCCGGTGTGTCCGCTGAACCTGAGGCTGGATGGATTGAACTTCACGGTATAGGAACGTTTCTTGTATTTAAGCTTCTCAAAGTATGCATCCGCTACTTCATGATCCTTACCGACACCCGCAAGATCCTGAACATAATCACCAAGAAAGGTATTCTTCAGATCCAATCCGTCTCCGTCTATCCCGATTGCCGCCGCATCGCCAAGCGCCCCTGCCACTCCGGCCCCCGCAACAACCTGTATGGCATCCTTCAGCACCGGATCTCTGCCTCTTAAGTCCAGTATCTCGATGATGGCTTTCTCAATATTTCCCAGATTCTGCATGACCGGGGCCCCGGCAGCTGAAAGCATAGAGCCAATATCCATAGTTTTTCTCCCTATAGCTTAAGATTTAACAGACTGTTATTGGTAAATTTATTAACAGTGTCCAGCAGGCCTTCTCCGGCCTCGCCCTCCTCCTTGAAGGTATCATCAAAGGCGCTGTCCCAGTATTCTTTATCGTAGGTGTACGCCTTGTCTCTGACCATGTTCAGTTCCTCATCATCTTCCTGCCTTATGGACAGTGTGACCTTGCCGCGAACGGGATGTCCTTTCTTATTGAACATGGTATACTGCATATCCACATCCGTCACGCACCCGTGAAAGCTCATATCTCCCCAGAAGAAGATTACTCTCTGCGCCTCGGCTATCGTAAGCAGCGAGAGCAGTCCCTGCATCTGCCGCATAACACTGTATCCTTCATCGAGGTTTTTTAAAATCGATATGGCCGAATTTGCGACATTGGATGCGGTCATTCCCGTAAGAGGATTATCGTTCAGCATAAAGGCGTCCATATTATTCACATCATCGAAAAGAAGCTCCATGGTCAGAATGGTGGCAGAGGGTGCTTTATACACTGACAGCTCCGGATTCTGAGAACCTCCCTTGAATTCCATCTGTTTCCCGGCGGATGTATCCAGCCGCAGGGAAGTGGGATTATACTGAACCTCAAGAGCTATATAGTTTTTATTCATTGCCAGTGCTCTTATATCGTTATACGTTGCGACCTTCTTACCCGAGAGAGATGCCTGTGCCTTTTGAAGAAGCCGTTGATTCAGCTGATCATAATGCTTGATCACTTTCTCCGGCTTTGCTCCCAGTGCATCCAGCACTTCATTGTTATTCTGATCTATATTGGCATTCTCGATCTTTCGTATGCACAGTACGGCCTTGGTGATATTACCTGTCAGACTCCCTGTGAAATTCTGAAGCATTTTACCCAATTCCATACCATATCACCTCACTTTAGATCCCTCTTCTGATCTTTTCATTTTTCAGCTTCTTTTCCAGCTTCTGCAATACCTGCTCGGATATCGCACTCATCTGGGACCGCACGCCCCTGCTCACCAGCGCCTCGATATCTTCCGCATCCTGACGTGTCAGAGTGCGTTCGGTATTGGACATAAGGGTCGTTGTACTTCTCCTGTCCGTTTCATACCGCTGGTCTTTCTGCTCGATCTCTCTTAACTGCAGGTTCTCGGACCTTCTGATATTTTCAAACATCTCCTGCAGTTCTTCCTGTGTCATACGGTCATTCCGGCGGTATATCAGTTCGCTGGATTCCGTCTCCGCAGGCTCGGGAAGCGGTTCCTGTACTACCGCGGGAGCCGATGTGATCCGCCGGATCTCCTCAGCCGCCGCTTCTACATTATTCCTTGTAACGCCTACTTTTCCGGGCTGTACCGTACCGTCCAGATACTGCTCAACAACCTTGAATATCTCTACGGAATTCTCCGGGAAGATCCTGGATATCTCATGAAAAACCTCTCTTCTTTCCTCTTCCCTGGCGTCTTCCGCATGCTGCAGGTTTTCATATAATGCCTTTTCATCGTCCAGGAGGGACAGAGCCTCCTTCCGGGTACGTTCAAGCCCTCCGGTCCTTTTTCTCTCCGGCCGGAGAGTCTTCAAAACCTGAACCATCTGCTCATAGCGGTCCACATTTTGAAGATTCATTTCATTCATTTCACGGATAGTATTCTCGATAGTCTGTACGTCCCCGGCATTTTCGGTGATCTCCTGAAGCTCTTCAAATGCAGCATGGCTCAAACTGAGATCTGAAGAGATCTCCGCATATGAGTTGTAGGCTGAGTCCAGTCTCTGTTCCAGATCATAATTTAATCTGTTGAAAATATTCTCCGCCGAATGATAAAGGGCACCTCTGTACTCAATCCAGCTATCGCCCTTACCTATCCTGTCATAACCGGCATGGAACAGGGTCTTCACCACATCGAGGAGGACTGCTGCCGCAAGTCCGGTTGTGACCTCGGTCCTGCTTCTTTCGGTTTCAAGCAGCTCTCTTTCATATACATTATCACTCCGGTATCTCTCAACCTCACGGATGTTTCTTTCCGGAACGGCTGTAGCATCCTCACCCGCCGTTTCCGGCTGACGGTAGATCAGCTCGCTCCTTTCATAGGTTCTTCCCGGCGCGGGAGTTTCTCCTTCCTTATATCTTTCTGTCCTGAGCTGCTCCGTACGAAGCTGTTCAAGGATTTCCTCTCTTACGGAAGATTCTGCAGTTTCCCGTATATAGCTGCTTCGTTCCTTCTCAAGGCGTTCCGTTTCGGACCGTCTTTCTCTCTCTTTTTCAAGTATTTCCCTGATACGTTCGGAACCCGCTCCCTCTTCCGGATATCTTTCTTCCGCCGGGGTACCTTCACGGTAGATAAGCTCTGCCTGTCCCGGAGCTGATCCGTAGCCGCCGGCTTCTCCTGCCCGGAGCTGCTCTGTCCGTATCCTCTCTGATTCAAGCTTTTCTCTTAACTCGGAACGGATATCCGAGAAAGTCTCTTCTCTGGTTACGGAACTGCTTCTTTCCTTCTCCAGACGTTCTCTCTCACTGATACGTTCCCTTTCGGATTCTCTGGTCTCACGGAGGGTTCCCGGTG
>ONWK01000141.1 GCA_900321505.1 uncultured Eubacteriales bacterium | reverse complement strand
TTCCATCTTTGCAACGCCTTCCATAGCCTGAGCCATGATCTCGTCGTTGATCTTGCGGCCATCCTCATAATACTGAGTACAAGCCTCTGTTGTGATCGTGAAGCCCTGGGGAACCGGAAGACCGATGCCTGTCATCTCAGCCAGGTTTGCGCCCTTACCACCAAGAAGGTTACGCATTGTCATGTCGCCTTCGCTGAACATGTAAACCCATTTTTTTGCCATGTTAACTGATACCTCCTACATATATGTATGATTGTTTTACGGTCTCAGAACGTTACTTTAAGCGCCTTTCACGAACAGAGCCCGCACTGTCAGATATTATAACATAAACGAAACATAATTGAAACATGAATTTAAAGAAAAATGTCATTCTGATGGCCTCAGTCTGAAGAATACCCTGACTCATTGTACGGGATCCTCCGCTGCGCTCAGAATGACATTTTTGCTTTCTATGTTTAACTTTTTTAATACTCAAGCTTCTTTGTAAAGTATGCCTGCAGATCGGCTATGGCGATCCTCTCCTGCTCCATGGAATCACGTTCACGGACGGTGACCATTCCATCGGTCTCGGAGTCGAAGTCGTAGGTTACACAGAAGGGCGTTCCGATCTCATCCTGTCTTCTGTATCTCTTTCCTATTGCACCGCGGTCATCATACTCGCAGTTCCAATATTTTGAAAGATCACCGAAGATCTTCTCAGCACCCTCGGCAAGCTTCTTGGAAAGCGGAAGCACGCCTATCTTCACGGGCGCGATGGCCGGATGGAAATGCAGCACTGTACGCACATCATTTTTCTCAGCATCCAGAACTTCCTCGTCATAAGCCTCGCAAAGGAAGGCAAGGGTTACACGGTCAGCGCCCAGCGATGGCTCAACAACATAAGGAATGTACTTTTCATGAGTCTCATCATCGAAATACTCCATGGGCTCACCAGAGGTATTCTGATGCTGTGTAAGGTCATAATCGGTCCTGGATGCGATGCCCCAGAGCTCGCCCCAGTCTGTGAACGGAAATGCATATTCAATATCCGTTGTATGATCCGAATAGAAGGACAGCTCCTCTGGATCATGATCTCTCAGGCGGAGATTCTCTTCCTTGATTCCAAGCTCAAGCAGCCAGTTATAGCAGAAGCTTCTCCAGTAATTGAACCACTCGGTCTGGGTTCCCGGCTTGCAGAAGAACTCAAGCTCCATCTGCTCGAACTCTCTGGTACGGAAGGTAAAGTTACCGGGAGTGATCTCATTTCTGAAGGACTTTCCGATCTGTCCTATACCGAAGGGAACCTTCTTTCTTGAGGTACGCTGTACATTTTTAAAATTAACAAAGATACCCTGAGCTGTCTCCGGGCGGAGATAAACCACGTTCTTCGCATCCTCGGTTACGCCCTGGAAGGTCTTGAACATCAGATTGAACTCGCGGATATCCGTGAAGTTATGCTTGCCGCAGGAGGGACAGGGTACATTGTTCTCCCTGATGAAATCCTGCATCTTCTCATGAGACCAGCCGTCTACGGAGCTCTCAAGAGTAATGCCCTTCTCTGCCGCGAAATCCTCGATAAGCTTGTCAGCTCTGTGACGCTCATGGCATTCCTTACAATCCATAAGCGGATCCGAAAAGCTTCCCAGGTGTCCGGAAGCGATCCAGGTCTGAGGATTCATGAGGATGGCACAGTCCACTCCCACATTATAGGGATTCTCCTGAATGAACTTCTTCCACCAGGCTTTCTTTACGTTATTCTTCAGCTCAACGCCGATATTTCCGTAATCCCAGGTGTTGGCAAGTCCGCCGTATATCTCCGATCCGGGATATACAAAGCCTCTGGACTTGGCAAGTGCCACGATTTTTTCCATTGATTTTTCCATGATATTCTCCTTCTATATTCCCAGGAACAGAACCAAAACAGCTGTGCCGTCTCCGTCCGTAAGGGCTGCTCCGTCCTGAAATGTTGCATGTTCATTTACATACTGGATCTGTCCGCTTTCAAGCTCTACGGCGATCCTCTCATCCGTTACCAGCATCAGATTCTCACCTGAGGGGATCTCGTCCGAACCGACGGACTTTCCGGAGGATGAAGTAAATTCAGCCTTTACTTCCTCATCAGCCTTATCCTCCTCCGTTGTCTGAAGTTCCAGATCCTCAGCGCTGTATCCTGCCTCTGCAAGCTCTGCATCCGAGATCACGGGAGCCTCCGTCTTCCTCTCTTCCGCCTTGTGCTTTGCGGCCTCTTCGGCAGCTATACGGTCTGCTTCCGCCGCATTATACGACGACAGCTTTACCGACATGCGGTTAAATGAAGCATAGGTATCAAGATCACTGTATGATATTGCAAGCTTAACTATTTTTCCCTCGATCTTCATCTGACGGAAACTGATCTTATTTACGCCAAGCTTTTCATTATATCCGTCTACCTCAGAACGGATATATTCCTTCAGCTCATTTTCATCCAGACTCACAGATGAAAAATCTTCGACGCATATCTCAAGCACATTTCCGTCAGGCGAAAGCTTTATTGTATTACGCGCCGTCTCCCCTATGTAATCTTTTTCTTTTACTTCGGCAGTTTCAGCCGTTGTATCCTCGGCCTTTTTACCGCAGGCCGTAAATACCAGGAGCAATAGCAGCAGGACCGGAAAAAGTCTGCCCCACTTTTTTAATTTCATCAAGATCGCTTCCTTCCATTTAAAGACAAGATACTTTCTGCCTTCCTCCGCATACCCGGAAGGCTGTCACGTGGCTATTTTACAGATAAATATATTGGATTTCAACTATTTTTTTCGAAAGCCCTCATACCTTCCAGTATTTCCGCCGACCTCAGGGGATGCTCCAGTAATGTCTCCGCGTGTTTCTGCCCTTCCTTCAGAAGCTCTGCCGCAACCGAATTGCTCATCTGAAAGCTGTAGGTTGCGCCGATGGGACGTGAATATATATACCTTACGGCATAACGTCCGGACTCGCTCAGTCTGAGCTGTCCTTCATCCTCCATTCCCGGCGCCACGCCTTCGATATGCAGGAGCTTATACAGAAAAGCGGCCCTTATAGCGTCCGGAGGCATATTTCCTTCAAGGAGTTTTTTAAATGTTACATACAGCAGGTTCAGCTCATCCTTTCCCGGAAGATTCTCCCGGGTAAAGCCCTCGGTCAGCTCGGATACGTAAGCCGCAGCGGCATATTTCTCCGGATCCATCGTAAGATCAAGAAATGATTCAAGTATCTCAGCCCCGGTAAGCGTATAGGTGCTGCGTCCCTGCCGGAAGGTAAAGCTTCCCATGATAAAGCTCTGGGAAGCCGCGGTAAAACGGCTGTTCGCACGCCTTGCGCCATTGGCGAAAACGGTTATCTTACCGAGATGCTCAGTCAGTATGACCAGCCTTTTATCATATTCTCCGAGAAGCGTTGTGGAAAGAACTATCCCGCGCTCTGTCAGCTGATCCGTCATTCTATCCTCCCGTTTGAACGCTGCCTGATCACAGCTTGTAACCGTATTCTTTAAGAAGCATCTGGTTATCCCGCCAGTCGGGCCTTACCTTTACGAAAAGCTTCAGATTCACCTGCTGCTCCAGCATCTCCTCTATATCCTGCCTTGCGGCAGTTCCTATCTTCCGGAGCATGGAACCCTTCTTTCCAATGATGATGCCCTTATGGGACTCACGCTCACAGATTATGGTGGCGTCTATATCAGTAAGGCTTCCGTCCGGCCTTTCCCTGAAGGTTTCGACCAGCACCGCTATTCCGTGAGGTATCTCCTTATCCAGAAACTTCAGTGCCTTTTCGCGTATCATTTCCGCTGCGATATCACGCATTCTTTCATCGGTAACTGTATCCGGATCAAAATACATCGGTCCCTCAGGAACATATCTGAAGAGCACCTCCAGCAACTGCTCCAGATTCTCCTCTTTTACAGCGGATACCGGAACGACCTCAGTAAAATCATATTCCGCCTGATAAGCCGCTATGCTTTTTGCCAGCTGCTCGTCTGAAGCCGTATCCTTTTTATTGATGGCAAGTATTACAGGGACTTTGTTCTTCAGCTGCTTAAGCTTTTCAAGTATGGTCCTTTCACCTGCCCCTATAAATGTGGACGGTTCCACCAGCCACAATATCACATCGACCTCTGCCACGGCATTTCTTGCTGCCTCCAGCATGAAATCTCCCAGCTTGTTCTTCGCCTTTGTGATGCCCGGAGTATCAAGAAAGACAAGCTGTCCCCGGTCATCGGTGTAAACCGTCTGGATCCTCTTTCTTGTGGTCTGGGCTCTGGGACTTACAGCCGCGATCTTCTGGCCTATAAGCGCGTTCATGAGGGTTGATTTTCCCACATTCGGCCGGCCTATCAGAGCAACAAATCCGGAATGAAGTTTTATATCCTTCTGATCTTCCATTATTATATGAATCCTTATCTACAGCAGACTCTCGATCGTGGTAAAGAGTTCCTTCTCCTCTTCAACCTTACCCTTTGCGCCTACCACACATATGCTGTCTGTCTTCTCGGCGCCCTCAAGGTATGGAACCAGTGCACGTATTGCAGCCTGATCTGTCGCAAGTATCTCGTCACGGGTCTTCTGCCTGTCTTCATCTGTCCTTCCCATCAGCCATGCATAGAAGCACGCGATGCCCTCCGCCGACGGAGTAAGGGGCATATCTGCCTTGCTTATGGTTCCGATGATATATTTCAGCATATCACGGTCGGAGCAGTCGAATTCTCTCACATAATCACAGGCGTTTCGATATATATCATAGGTCTTTCCGAGATTCGGGTCACGGTAGGATGTGAATACTCCCACACCTTCCCGGCCGAAATCACACATGGCACCGTACGCGCCGCCCTTAACCCTGACATTTATCCAGAGATAGTCATATGAGAAAATGATCTGCAGCACGTGAAGCGCGCCTGTAAAGGGAAGCTCTTTATTCTTAAAATCCCAGGCTGTTGCAACAAACTGAACCTGGCCGGCTGTCGTAAATCCCTCATTTTTCTTTTCAGGAACCGGATCAGCCGCCTTCTCTCCCATCTTTTCATCGGAAAGAGTATTCAGGAAGGTACTGATCGCGGACTTTGTCTCATCGGAAGGCAGGCCCTTATTCGTATAGGAAAGCTTAACCCTGTCCCTGCTGAGGAGCTTCTTCTGCAGCGCCTCAAGCTTTGCGGCAAGCTCATCGTAAGCCGCCTCAAAGTCATCATTGAGCCCACTTATAAAACGGTAATAATCTACGCCCTCGATCTTTTCCTTCAGGCAGTACAGCGGTGAAATATATGACTTTGCACGGAGCGCAGCCGTGGTATGTCCGCTTCCGGGAAGATCCGAGCGGAGTCCGGAATAAATCTCAGCAATTATCTCACTCAGACGTTTCTTATCAGTAATCTTTGAACGTTCAAGTACCTCGGTAAGGATCTCCATTCCGTCAGGCAGCTCTCCCTCCAAGGTCTTAAGCCTTGTCATAAAGCAGCTGATATGATCGTTGCTTTCGGGTATGGGCAGCAGGTTGGTGCTCATGCCGAGACCGCCTGTTCTGAGGTTCATTTCCGTGGTCAGCTCTTCGAGGCTGTAATTCTCGGTAGGAACTGATTTATAAAGCTCTGTGAGCAGAGCCGTGAGCTGGAGCTCATCCGGAGTAAGATCGGAAATATCAAAGCAGATATCCAGGTACTCTATACCTCCGGTAAAAATATTGTGGGATACGAAATCGATACCGTCAATATCCGATATCTGATTGTTGAGCTTCTTTTCCTCCTTGTCGATATCCTCTCTTGACAGCAGAGGTATAGTCTCAAGCTCCTCCTTTGTAGAAGGCTCACCCTGATAGAATTTCAGATGCTCTGTCTCTGCCACGGTATTTTTGATCTCATCCGCGGATAATGAGGCTCTCTTTTCTTCCAGTGTGCGGAGCAGCTTTTCTTCATCCTCCCGGTCCATTCCGATCTCCGGAATACCGGCAACCCACGCCGCATGTGTATTTTCAAGGAAATATTTAACGATAAGCTGTTCAAAATAATCCGTCTCTACAGCCTTTGTAAGCTCGGAATAAACCTCGTTCATGGAGAAAAGGCTCATGGCCTCACTATCGTCGTAGAGCCAGGTTTCAAAGGAATCCAGCCCCATCATAAGTCCCTTGGGATAACGTCCGAAATTGCCTTCCTTATGTGTGAATTCAAACCTGCGGATGGCAGCCTTAAGGCTCTTCCTGTCCAGGCCTTTTTCAACCAGAGCCTTCAGCGTTCCCATTACAACATCCTTGAATTCACCCATACGATCCTTATCGGAATTATGGGCTACTATGGAAAACACGGGCTGCAGCATGCTGGTATCATATGAGCTCTCGACATCAGCAGCAAGACCTGCGTCTATGATCGCCTTACGAAGCGGTGCTCCTTCCGCATCCAGAAGCACATAGCCCAGCACATCAAAAGCAACCCTCAGCTTTTTATCCAGAGAGGTTCCGATAACCGCATTGAAGGTAAGGAATGCATTTTCTTCAGGCGACTCGCCCTCGGCCAGCGCAAAGGGAACCTCTGCATCAACAGCCTTGTCCGGCGCCGGCTGAAGCGCTATAGCCGAATCTACGTCAAGGAAGTCATAATGTGAAAGATATTCACTGTCAAGGTAGGTGAGCTGCTCCTCAGGATCCACATTTCCGTAAAGATAGATATAGCTGTTTGAAGGATGATAATAAGTTCTGTGATAATCCAGATACTCTTCTCTTGTAAGCTCAGGGATATCCTTCGGATCACCGCCGGAATCGTGGCGGTAAATGCTGTCAGGGAAAAGTGATCTGCTGATGGAACGCGCGATCACTGAATCCGGAGCAGAGTATACGCCCTTCATCTCGTTATAAACCACACCGTTATAGATGAGCGGACTGTCCTCATCCTCCATCTCGTAATGCCAGCCTTCCTGAAGGAATATCTCCTCCCGGTCATAGATGTTCGGATTAAAAACCGCATCCATATAAACATCCATAAGATTCCGGAAATCCTTATCATTGCAGCTGGCAACGGGATATACGGTCTTATCGGAATATGTCATGGCGTTAAGAAATGTATTGAGCGAGCCCTTTGCAAGCTCTACAAAAGGATCCTTTGCAGGATATTTTTTTGATCCGCACAGGACAGTATGCTCTATGATATGCTGAATACCCTTGGAATTGGTGGGCGGCGTACGGAAGCCGATGGTAAAGACCTTGTTGGTGTCCTCATTTTTTATAACCATCACCCTTGCGCCGGTTTTGATATGACGATAAAGGTAACCCGTTCCGTCTACCTCCGGAAGGGCCTGCTCCTGCTCCAATGTATAGGCTGGAAGATTCTTAATCATATGTATCTCCTTGTTCTTGTAGTTTGTTTGACACGTATCTAAGTATTTTAGCATAGATTCAGGCGAATGAAAATACTAAAAGGAAGTCATACCAACGCTATATTTCAACGGACTTCACTATATGATTAAAATTATCATTTGCCCGTTCAACGGTCTGGCTTATTTTTCCATCCCATCAGCCCCAAAAACGGTTGCAGGCATACCTTCACGCATGGTATAATCACCGTATTCGGTAGTGCATAACACCATTTCTAACCCATTATATACTGTGGCTTCTTTTGGGCCGCATTTTGCAAACCCGTATTCGGTACTTTTGATAATGGAGGTGTCAAATGATCGACGAACTTAAGAAAATGAAAAAAGAACGCGGTTATTCCAATAAAAAACTGTCCGAACTGTCCGGTGTACCGGTAGGAACGATCCAGAAGATCTTCAGCGGAGAGACGGAATCTCCACGGTATAAAACACTGCAGTTATTGCGGATTGCATTGATCTGCGGAGAAGATGTGTATGAGCTTCACGATTCAGCCCCGGCCCGTAATGTCGAGATGGATGATCCGGAACAGACATGTTCCGAATCCGAGCCGGAAAAGATCATGGAACCCGAACCGAAAAGAAAAAAAATCGGCGATAAAACCATGGAGGATTATATCGCTCTTCCGGAGGGGACACGGGTAGAACTGATCGACGGATATTTCTATGATATGGCTGCGCCGACTACCATTCATCAGGCTATTGGAGATGCTCTATCATACCTTTTCAGGGATTATATCCGGACCAATGGCGGTTCCTGCGTACCCTTCACAGCTCCCACGGATGTCCAGCTTGACTGTGATGATAAGACCATGGTCCAGCCGGATGTGCTGGTGGTATGTGACCGGAGTAAGATCACTCGTCCCCGGATCGTGGGGGCGCCGGATCTTGTAGTGGAGGTGGTTTCTCCAAGTAACACATCCATGGACGTTCTGATCAAAATGTTGAAATACCGGAACGCAGGCGTCAGGGAATACTGGGTCATTTTTCCGGATGAAAAGATGGTGATGGTGTATGATTTTACGAAATCTGATCTTCCGGAGGAATATACCTTTGAGGATAAGGTTCCGGTAGCTATCTGGGATGGAAAATGTGAAGTGGATTTCAGAAAAGTGTATGAGGAGATCGCGTTTATGTATGAGGCAGAGTGAGCGTTTGTTCAGTCCTTGCTCTCCCCGTCATTATTCCTACGACTGAACTGCACCCCTTATTCCGGGTGCTGACCATTCCGACCACGGACCATCCGCGCTCCGCGCGTCTGCCGCCGCTTCGCGGCTTTGCGTCCGTGGCGGATTGTTCAGCCCTTTCTCTCCCCGTCATTATTCCTACGACTGAACTGCACCGATGACGAACCCGTCTGCTTCGCAGCCGGCCGCCGCTTCGCGGCTTTACGTTCGTCATGGTTTGTTCAGTCCTTGCTTCGCAAGTACGAAAAACAAAAAAGGAAAGGCTTTCGTGCAAGCACGAGCCTTTCCTTTTTTGTTTTTCGTATAGGAATAATGACCTACATCATTCCCATCCCTGGATTGCCGGCGGGCATTGCAGGGGTGTCTTCCTTGATGTCTGCTACTACTGACTCGGTTGTAAGCAGTGTGGAAGCGA
>ONWK01000064.1 GCA_900321505.1 uncultured Eubacteriales bacterium | reverse complement strand
CTTACCGATATCCAGGGACTTGAGGACTTCTTCGGTGATATGGACTTCAAGGTTGCAGGTACCGAGAAGGGTATCACAGCCATCCAGATGGATATCAAGATCCATGGTCTGACAGATGATATCATCCGCGAAGCTATCGCACGTACAAGGGAAGCAAGAATGTATATCCTGAACGAGGTTATGCTGAAGGCCATCCCCGAGCCGCGTAAGGAGCTGAGCGCTTACGCTCCGAAGATCATTTCCATGAACATCGATCCGGATAAGATCGGTGAGGTTATCGGTCAGAAGGGTAAGACCATCAACGGCATCATTGATGCTACAGGCTGCAAGATCGACATTGATGATTCAGGCCGTATCGATATTTGCGGCGTTGATCAGGAAGGTATCGACAATGCACTTAAGATCATTCACCTGATCGTTGATCCTATCGAGGTTGGCAAGACCTACGAAGGAACAGTTGTACGTATCATGCCCTTCGGTGCATTTGTACAGATCACACCGAACAAGGATGGTATGATCCACATTTCCAAGCTTGCTCCTCATCGTGTGGAGAAGGTTGAAGATGTTGTAAATATCGGAGATACTGTAAGGGTTAAGGTACTCGGTATTGAAATGGGCAAGATCAGCCTCAGTCTGAAGGATGCCGATAAATAAGTAAGAAGGTAATACCCGGCTCCGGGAATACCGGGGCCGGCAAAAAATAAAAAAAAGAGGGGTTACTGACTATGCGCTACGGTTTTTTTGACGAAGAGAAGAAGGAATATGTGATCGAGCGACCCGATACACCGGCACCATGGGCTAACTACCTTGGCTCTCCGGAATACGGCGCAATCGTATCCAACAATGCAGGCGGTTACAGCTTTGCAAAGTCCGGTGCAAACGGACGGATCCTCCGGTATGTGTTCAATCAGTTTGACCAGCCCGGACGTTACATCTACATCAGGGATGATGAGACAGAGGATTACTGGTCAGCATCCTGGCAGCCTGTAGGTAAGGATCTTTCCACATATAAGAATGTGGTTCGTCACGGTACGGCATACACAAAGATGGAGACTGATTATGCAGGTATCCGTTCGGATGTGCTTTACTATGTTCCGCTGGATGCTACCCATGAGGTATGGGCGGTAAAGGTAAAAAACAATTCCGATAAGGAAAGAAAGCTTACGCTGACAGGCTACGGCGAATTTACCAATGAAACCAACTATGAGCAGGATCAGGTGAATCTTCAGTATACACTGTTCATCACCAGAACCTATTTCCTCGGCAACCGTATCAAGCAGGTTGTAAATGAGTATGTAAAGAAGGAAGCTGCGGTAAACGGAAGCGTTGTACAGTACAAGTTCTTCGGCCTTGCCGGAAATGAAGTATCTTCCTACTGCGGTGATAAGGAAGAATTCCTCGGCCTGTATCACGGCTACGGAAATCCCGTAGGCGTTGAGAAGGGTGATCTGGGTAATTTCCTCAACTTCAACGACAACGGCTGCGGCGCTCTTTCCACCAAGATAACCCTTGCACCGGGTGAGGAGAAGGAGATCGCATTCCTTGTAGGAATGAAGGACGATAATGAAGCAGCAGCGGTCATTGATTCCTATGCCGATGTGGCAGGGACGGTTAAGGCCGAACTGGATACACTTATCGGATACTGGCATGAGAAGCTGTCACATTTCCAGGTAAAGACTCCGAGCGAGGAGTTCAATGCAATGATCAATACCTGGAATGCATATAACTGCTTTATGACCTTTATCTGGTCAAGAGCCGCATCCTTTGTATACTGCGGACTTCGTAACGGATATGGTTACCGTGATACGGTACAGGATATCCAGGGTGTTATCCATCTTGCTCCCGAAATGGCAAAGGAGAAGATATGGTTCATGCTCTCGGCCCAGGTAGATAACGGCGGCGGACTTCCGCTTGTAAAATTCACTCATAATGCAGGTCATGAGGATACACCGGATGATGCATCCTATGTAAAGGAGACAGGACATCCCGCATACCGTGCGGATGATGCACTGTGGCTCTTCCCCACGATCTACAAATATATCGCCGAGTCAGGTGATCTGAAGTTTATTGATGAAGTTATTCCTTATGCAAATAAGGATGAGGGTACGGTATATGACCATCTGAAGCGTGCCATTGACTTCTCCATGAACCGTCTCGGACCTCACGGAATGCCCGCAGGTCTTCATGCAGACTGGAATGACTGCCTGAGGCTCGGTAAGCAGGGAGAGTCCACATTTGTGGCATTCCAGCTGTATTATGCAATGTCAGTTATTAAGGAATTCGCTGAATTCGAAAAGGATGAGGTATATCTTGTATTCCTTGCTGAGATCCAGCCGAAGCTTTATGATATCCTTCAGAAATGCTGGAATGAAGACCGTTTCATCCGCGGTTACAAGGAGGATGGAATGATCATCGGACAGCGTACCGATCCGGAAGCTTCCATGTGGCTGAATCCTCAGAGCTGGGCAGTTATCTCGGGCTGTGCAACAGACGAGCAGGCTGACCTTGCACTGGACAGCGTTAACCGTGAGCTGAATACACCTTACGGCTGTATGGTAATGTATCCTCCGTATCGCGAGCATGCATTTGACGGTGCCCTGATGCTTCTTTTCAACGAGTGCACCAAGGAGAATGCAGGTATCTTTTCACAGCCTCAGGGATGGATAATCCTGGCTGAATCGCTCCGTGGACATGGTGAGAGAGCATTCACATATTTCAAGGAGTCTTCACCGGCTTCCATGAATGACAAGGCTGAGATCCGTAAGCTGGAGCCCTATTCACATGGACAGTTTACAGAAGGCAAGGACAGCCCGCATCACGGAAGAAGCCATGTTCACTGGCTTACGGGAACTGCATCAACTGTTATGGTAGGCTGCGTAGAGGGTATCCTTGGTATGCGTCCTGATTTCTACGGCCTGAGGATCTCTCCGTCCGTTACAAAGGAATGGAAGGAATTTGAGATCAGCAAGCTGTTCCGTGGAAAGAAGCTTCACATTACCGTGAAGAACCCGGATGGCGTTGAATCAGGCGTAAAATCCATGACAGTCAACGGAGTTGAATTTAAGGATAATTATATTCCCGCTGATCAGCTCCAGGATGAAAACGAGATAGTAGTTAACATGTAATAACGCCGTATAATCAAGCAGCATAGACCCCATCGGCCGAAGATTTTTAAAGGTTTTTCCGGTCGATGGGGTGCGCTATGCAAAGTGAGGGTTTCGTGGCAGCACCAAAAAAAGTAAATTCAAATAACAGAATTTCAGGGAAGAGCAGTTCGGGAAGCAAAAAAACTGCCGGCCGCAGCCGTGCAGCATCCGCTTCACCCAGGACAAGCCGTATCATCAATGATGACGATGAGAATTCCCTGAGCCCCGAGAGACGGAGAGAGATATATATCTTCGTCTATCTTGCTGTATCTGTATTTATGCTTTGCAGCAATTTCGGAATCTGTGGATCAGTAGGAAAGGTATTCAGCGGATTTTTCTTCGGACTTATCGGCTGGTCGCAGTATCTGGTTCCGTTTTATATTTTCTTTGCTGCTGCATTTCTGCTGGCAAACGGCCCTAAAAAGAGTATCATCCGAAAGCTTATATGGATAAGCCTGATACTAGTGATCATTTCATGGATATTCCAGCTTATAGCCGGTGCAGAAGGACAGTCTTTCAAGACTCTTTTCAGTATGGGCTATGAGGACCATCGCGGAGGCGGAGTGATCTTCGGCGGGATACTCTGTCTTCTTTACAGCCTTATCGGCAAGGTTGGCGTGATAATTCTTACAGTGCTCTTTGCCATAATAGCTGTCATCCAGGTGACGGGTATATCGGTTATCAACGGAATTAAGAAGATAGTTGCATTTAATTATCATGACGTTGAGACATATGATGAGTCGGGATCGGAATATGATGAGATAGAGTATGATGAAAATGGTGATTACCACCCTGTAAGAGCTTCAAAGAAGGCAAGACCCGGTATGCTTCATGCGCTGGAGGTGCTGCCTGAGGAGCAGAAGGCTCTCCCTGACAGGAAGAAAGCAAAAGGCAGAAAAGCTCTTCCGAAGCATGAGATGCAGGAACTGCTTCCCCCGGATGAACCGGATACTCCGGATCCTTTCAATGATGATCTGGAGGATCTGAAGGCCGCGGCAAGAACTAAGGCTTCAAATTATGAAAAGCCCCCGCGGACCGAAGAACCTGAAAAGAACGAAACACCGGTGGATTTCTTTACGCTGAAACCGCAGTATGAGGATCCGGTGGATGCAAACTGGAAAGGCAGCTTCTCTGTTGAGAGCGAGGATAAGGTCGTTCCGGATCATAAGGAAATGAGCCGGGAAGAGCTTGACAATGCTACAACCGGTGAGATAGCGCTTACAGGAGATATAAACACTCCGGCATACAGAAATCCTGCCGGAAATACAGGTTCGCGTGCAGCTTCGGGAACGTCTGAAAAAGCACCGGCTGCCGAAGGCGGAAAGGTAACTCATGACGACACTCTCCGTGAAACCGGTGAGATAGAGCAGAGTATCGCCGGGGCAACGGAAACACCAAGGAAAAAGCCCTATAAGCTTCCGCCTGTTTCCCTGCTGAATGCCATAAAGAATAAGGGGTCAAAATCAGATTCCGATGTCCGTGAGACAGCGATGAAGCTGAAGCAGACCATGGAAAGCTTCGGAGTAAATGTAACGATAACGGATTACAGCAGGGGTCCTGCGGTTACACGTTATGAGCTTACGCCTGAAAGCGGAGTCAAGGTCAGCAAGATCCTTTCACTTCAGGATGATATAAAGCTGAATCTTGCTGCTGCGGATATCCGTATAGAGGCTCCGATCCCGGGTAAATCAGCTATCGGCATCGAGGTTCCGAATAAGGAAAACCAGATGGTATCCTTCAGGGAACTGGTTGATAACGAAAGCTTTAAAAATGCAAAATCTAAAATATCATTCGGTATAGGAAAAGATATAGGCGGGCAGATCGTCATAGGGGATATCGCAAAGATGCCTCATATGCTGATCGCCGGTTCAACCGGATCGGGAAAATCTGTCTGCATAAATACCATAATCATGAGCATACTTTATAAGGCAAAGCCGGAGGAGGTAAGGCTCATAATGGTGGATCCGAAAATGGTGGAGCTTACGGCATATAACGGCATACCGCATATGCTTATCCCGGTGGTAACGGATCCCAAGAAAGCGGCGGGGGCCCTGAACTGGGCAGTACAGGAGATGGAACGCCGTTATAAGCTTTTTGCCCGTTACAATGTCCGGAATCTCGAAGGCTTCAACAAGAAGGCTGAAGAGGAGGGAGATCCGGAGGATCTGGATAAGGCGGATCTCAGATTTATGCCTCAGATCGTGGTAATAGTGGACGAGCTTGCAGATCTGATGATGGTTGCCCACGGTGAGGTCGAGGATGCCATAGTACGTCTGTCACAGCTTGCACGTGCGGCGGGCATACATCTTATCATAGCCACACAGCGTCCTTCGGTAGATGTCATTACAGGACTTATCAAGGCGAATGTGCCTTCACGTATTGCTTTTGCCGTATCCAGCGGTACAGATTCCAGAACCATACTTGATATGGTCGGAGCTGAAAAGCTGCTTGGTAAGGGTGATATGCTCTATTTCCCCACAGGCATACCCAAACCGATACGTGTACAGGGAGCATTTGTATCTGATGAAGAAGTGATAGCCGTTACTGATTTTATCAAAAAACAGTGCGGCGACGCCGAATACGATGAGGCAGTTGCCCAATCTATAGATGAGGGCGCACCCGCAGGAAATTCCGGTGGAAGTACGGAGACTGTGGAAGAAGAAAAATATGATGAATATTTTGAAGAAGCCGGAAGACTTGTGATCGAGAAGGATAAGGCTTCGATAGGATATCTTCAGAGAGTTTTCAGGATCGGCTTTAACCGGGCTGCCCGTATCATGGACCAGCTGGCTGATGCCGGTGTAGTAGGACAGGAAGAGGGTACCAAACCGAGAAAGGTCCTGATGACCATGGATCAGTTCGAGGAATTCATGCAGCTGTAAAAGGAGAGAGATATGCTGACAGATATTGAGATTGCACAGCAGGCGGAAATGAAAAAAATTCGGGATGTGGCTGCCGGACTCGGTATCACGGAGGATGAGATAGAAAACTACGGCCCTTACATAGCCAAATTTTCCGATGAATATCTGAAAAAAAGTGAGAATAATCCTTATGGTAAGCTGATCCTTGTTACGGCCATCAATCCCACGCCTGCAGGTGAAGGTAAAACAACAGTTACCGTGGGCCTGGGCGATGCGCTGCAGAGACTGGGAAAAAAGACAGCCATTGCTCTCAGGGAGCCCTCACTCGGTCCGTGCTTTGGAGTAAAGGGCGGCGCCGCCGGCGGCGGATATGCTCAGGTGGTTCCCATGGAGAAGCTGAACCTGCATTTCACCGGGGATTTTCACGCCATAACAAGCGCAAATAACCTTCTTGCCGCAGTACTTGATAATCATATGCAGCAGGGGAATGCCCTGGATATCGATCCCAAACGCATCATCCTGAAGCGTTGTCTGGATATGAATGACCGCGCGCTCCGGAATATTGTGATCGGTATGGGAAAGAAGATAGACGGTGTGGTCCGGGAGGATCATTTCATAATAACTGTGGCATCGGAGGTTATGGCCATCCTTTGTCTTGCAGAGGATCTTGATGATCTGAAGGCAAGGCTTTCAAGGATGATAGTTGCATATACCAGGGACGGAAAGGCTGTTACTCCTGCAGATCTGAAATGCGTCGGCGCCATGACGGTTCTCCTTAAGGATGCGATACGTCCCAATCTTATACAGACACTTGAGCACACACCGGCCTTTGTGCACGGCGGCCCTTTTGCAAATATCGCACATGGCTGCAACTCGGTACGTGCAACCAGGACAGCACTCAGAAGTGCGGATTATGTGGTTACCGAGGCAGGCTTCGGAGCAGATCTGGGAGCTGAAAAGTTCCTTGATATCAAATGCCGGATCGCAGGATTAAAGCCTGACGCAGTAGTTCTGGTAGCAACCGTAAGAGCTCTTAAATATAACGGAGGCGTGGAAAAGGCTGAGCTTTCCGCTGAGAATATGGATGCTCTTAAGAAGGGTATAGTCAATCTCGGAAAGCATATCGAGAATCTGAAGAAATTCGGATTTACTCCTGTAGTTACACTGAACCGTTTTGTGAGCGATACGGATGCGGAGATCGATTATGTCCGCAGCTTCTGTGCGGAGCAGGGATGCGAGATGACTGTTTCGGAGGTCTGGGCCAAAGGCGGAGAGGGCGGAATTCCGCTTGCCGAAGCAGTACTGAGACAGATAGATAAAAATACGGATGAGTATCATCCGATTTATGATACGGCACTTTCACTCAGGGAGAAAATTGAAACCATTTCCCGTGAGATCTACGGAGCCGCAGGCGTGGAATACACTGCGGAAGCGGCGAAAGCTCTGGATACGGCTGAGAAGGAGGGCTTCGGAAGTCTTCCGGTGTGTATGGCAAAGACACAGTATTCACTGTCGGATGATCCGAAGCTTTTGGGAAGACCTGAGGGCTTTACGGTAATAATCCGTGAAGCATATGTATCCGCGGGGGCGGGCTTTGTGGTTGCGATCGCAGGATCCATCATGACCATGCCGGGACTTCCGAAGGTACCGGCAGCAGAAAGAATAGATATAGACGAAAACGGACTGACAGTAGGTCTTTTCTAGGAAAAGGAAGGGGAAAACAATGGCTGAGATCATCGATGGCAAGAAGATATCACAGGATATAAAGGATGAAGTTAAGGAGCAGGTGGCGAAGCTTAATGAAGAAGGTGTTACGGTAACGCTTGCAGTTATCCTTGTTGGCAAGGATCCTGCATCAAGTGTATATGTAAACAATAAGAAAAAAGCATGTGAATACACAGGGATCAGATCACTGTCCTATGAGCTTCCGGAGGATACTACTGAGGAGGAGCTGCTGAGCCTTATAGATCAGCTGAATCAGGCGGAAAATGTTGACGGTATCCTGGTACAGCTGCCTCTTCCGAAACAGATCGATGAGGACCGTGTGATCCATCGCATATCTCCGGATAAGGACGTGGACGGCTTCCATCCGGAAAGCGTAGGGCGTCTTTCCATCGGGGAAAGAGGCTTTGTATCCTGCACACCTGCCGGTATCATCGAGCTTCTTAAGAGAAGCAATGTGGTTATCGACGGCAGCGAGTGTGTGGTTATCGGCAGAAGCAATATAGTAGGAAAGCCCATGGCCATACTTCTTATCCGTGAGAACGGTACCGTTACCGTATGCCATTCCCACACAAAGGATCTGAAGGAAGTGACCAGGAGAGCGGATATACTCGTGGTTGCTATAGGAAAGCCCAAAATGATCGACGGAAGCTACATTAAGGAAGGAGCAACCGTTATCGATGTGGGTATCCACAGAACAGGTGAAGGAAATAAGCTCTGCGGTGACTGTGATTATGATTCAGTTGCAGCCGTTGCCGGTAAGATAACTCCGGTTCCCGGCGGTGTAGGTCCCATGACCATCGCCATGCTTATGGTAAATACACTGGAAGCTTCAAGAATGCACAGAGGAAAGTAAGGATTAATGAAGGAACAGGCAGCGGAACAACTGCATATTGCACTAATTTCTCTGGGCTGTGATAAAAATACAGTTGACAGCGAGGAAATGTTGGGTATACTTTCCCAAAGGGGCTATATGCTTACTGAGGAACCCGAAGAGGCTGAGGTTATCATTGTAAATACCTGCTGTTTCATAGGAGATGCACTGGAAGAGAGCATAAATACCCTCTTTCAGATGGCTCAGCTGAAAAAGGACGGCAGATTAAAGTATCTGATAGCTGCCGGCTGTATGTCGGAACGTTTCCAGAAGGATGCAGCGGGTGAGCTGCCTGAAGTGGATGCATTTATCGGAACCACGGCCTTTACGGAGATCGCAGAGGTGATCGAAAGGCTGAGGAAAGGCGAGACCGGCATAAATCTTTTTAAGGATGTTAACCGCCTTACTGAGGAGAGTCCCAGAATAGCGGCATCAGGACAGCCGTATATCGGATATCTTAAGATAGCCGAGGGCTGTGACAAACGCTGCACCTACTGTGCGATCCCATATTTCAGAGGAAAGTACCGCAGCGTCCCCATGAACAGACTGGTGAAGACCGCAATGGAGCTTGTGGACGGCGGCGTCAGAGAGCTGATACTTGTAGCTCAGGAGACCACCGTATACGGTAAGGATATCTACGGTGAAAAGAAGCTGCCGGAATTACTGCGCCGTCTTTCGGAGATAGAAGAGCTTGAATGGATACGCATTCTTTATGCATATCCTGAGGAGATAGATGATGCGCTGATCAGCGCCATTAAAACCCTGCCTAAGGTTGTACATTATATAGATATGCCGCTTCAGCATACTGAAACGGATATTCTTAAAAGAATGGGCAGAAGGCTGTCAAAGGAACAGGTCTTTCAGCTGGTAAGAAAGCTGAGGGAGGAAATACCGGATATCACGCTGAGAACCACTCTGATAACCGGATTTCCGGGAGAGACAGAAGAAGATCACAGTGCTCTTCTGGAAGCACTGGATGAACTTGAATTCGACCGCCTGGGTGTTTTCCCCTATTCACAGGAGGATGGAACGCCGGCTGCGGCTTTCCCTGATCAGATCGATGAAGAAGTTAAGCTTCGTTATCGGGATGAGATAATGGAACTGCAGCAGGAGATATCATTTGATATCAACCGGAGACAGGTGGGACGGGAGCTTGACGTGATAGTGGAAGGCTACATCCCGGAGGATGAAGTATATGTGGGACGCAGCTACCGTGATGCCCCCGGAGTTGACGGATTTGTATTTTTTCCCTGTGACAGGGAGCTTATATCAGGAACAATACTTCCTGTAATAATAAAAGAAGCGTCGGAGTATGACCTTACAGGTGAACTCTCCGATTGAGGATAAAGGAGCAGCCAAGCTATGAATCTACCTAATAAGATAACCGTATTTCGTGTCATTATGATCCCGGTCTTTATATTCTTCATGCTCAGACCCGACATTACCGGAGCTAAATGGTGGGCACTCGGGTTCTTCTGCCTTGCATCCGTCTCGGATTTCTTTGACGGATATCTGGCAAGAAAGAATAATCTTGTGACGGATTTCGGAAAATTCATGGATCCGCTTGCAGATAAGCTTCTTATCTGTTCCGCGATCATAGCCCTTACATCGACAACGCCGGACAGAATGCCTGCATGGATCGTAATAATCATCATCGCAAGGGAATTTACCATCAGCGGTTTCAGGCTTGTTGCGTCCGATAACGGAAGAGTTATAGCAGCAAGTATCTGGGGTAAGGTAAAAACGGTAGTCCAGATGTTCATGGTTATCCTTCTCATCTGTGATTTCGGCGGCGATACCGTGCATATCATAGAGAAGATTCTTGTATATCTTGCACTCGCGCTTACGCTTATTTCCCTGTTTGATTACATTTATAAAAACAGGGAAGTGATCACCTCTTCAAAGTAGGTGTAGTGAAGGATAATATAATATCTGAAAAAATCGCATCGGTGTGATATTGCCGATGTGATTTTTTATTTGTAACCATTCAGCTCCTACGGTTCCGGATGCTGCGCATCCGGAACGTAGGGCGGCCAGAGGCGCTCCGCGCCTTGGCCACCTCATGAAAAACAGAATAAATAATCCGAAATGCAAGCATTTCGTCTTCGTTTATTCTGTTTTTCATGGGGTGCTGAATAGTTACTTTAACAGAAATCACATAATTTTAGCCTTGAAATCGCCGGGTAAAAGTAATAAAATACAATGGGCCAAAAATGGTTTTTATATCAGAAACCACAAGAATATATAATATGGAGGACGTAAAATGAGCGAGAAACAGAAGTACTCTGCGGACGAGCGGATTTCGGCACTGCTGGATGAAGCGAGCTTTGTGGAGATCGGTGCTTATGTAACCGCCAGAAACACTGACTTCAACCTGAAGAGCTTTGATACACCCAAGGATGGCGTTATCACGGGCTACGGAGTCATTGACGGACGGCTGGTTTATGTGTACAGCCAGGATGCATCCGTATTGGGCGGATCCATCGGAGAGATGCATGCGAAGAAGATCGCAAATCTCTACAACATGGCTATGAAGTGCGGAGCACCGGTGATAGGTCTTATTGACTGTGCAGGTCTCAGACTGCAGGAGGCTACGGATGCGCTGACAGCCTTCGGACGTATTTACCGTAAGATGTCACTGGCATCGGGAGTTATCCCCCAGATCACTGCAATTTTCGGAACCTGCGGCGGAGGAACAGCCGTTATCCCGTCTCTTACAGATTTTACATTTATGACAAAGGAGAGCGCTAAGCTCTATGTCAACAGTCCGAATGCGCTTGCCGGAAATTATGAAGGCAAGGTAGATACCTCCGCAGCGTCTTATGTAAGTGAGAATACAGGCCTTGTGGATATGGTGGGTGAGACAGAGGCTGATGTTCTTTCCGAGATCAGAAAGCTTGTTACTTTCCTTCCTGCAAATAATGAGGATATTGCATATATTGATTGTGAGGATGAACTGAACAGAACCATCCCCGGCATTCAGGCTATGAGTGTGGAGGATCAGATCAGGAATATTGCCGATGATCTTCAGTTTGTTGAGCTTAAGAAAGCATATGCTCCGGATATGAAGACAGGTCTTATCCGTCTCGGCGGCGCCACCGTAGGTGTTATCGCAAATGTGGAGCAGGAGCTTACTACCGCAGGCATGAAGAAGGCAGCACGCTTCGTACGTTTCCTTGATGCCTTCAGCATTCCGGTACTTACACTTGTAAATGCAAAGAATTTTGCGGCAACGGTAGAAGAGGAGAAGACGATCTCCGAGGCTGCTGCCGAGCTGTCATTTGCCTACAGCGACGCTACAGTTGAGACAGTAACCGTTGTAACAGGTGCGGCATACGGTTCAGCATATATCACAATGAATTCCAAGGCACTCGGAGCAGATATGGTTTATGCATGGCCGGATGCAAAGATCGGCATGATGGATGCTTCCATGGCTGTACGCATCATGTATGCCGGAGAGCTTGCAAATGCTGCTGACAAGGCTGCACTTGAGAAGGAAAAGGCAAAGGAATATACAGAGCTTCAGGGCAGCGCACTTGCTGCTGCAAGACGCGGCTATATCGATGATATCATAGAGCCCGATGCTACAAGAAAGCGCGTCATTGCCGCATTTGAGATGCTGTCCACAAAGGCTGAGGAACATCCCGGCAGAAAGCACGGCAGCCGCTAAAAGGAGGAAATGAGGAAGAAATGAGGAATATGAAGAAAAAAATACTGCCTTTCCTCCTGTTTCTGCTTTGTTTTGTTATGTCCGGATGCGCGGAAGAAGAACCTGCTTTTGAATACAATAAGGACATAATGATAAACATGTCCAAATCCATCGTTCAGAATTACGGTTCCGTTACGGGTATGCAGGCCGATTACATAATCGAAGAAGGCGAGGATTATGAGAAACAGGCTGTAAAAGGATTTCAGCAGTTGGAGAAGACGGATAAGGTCGGCAGTTTTGTCGGCTTCGATACGTCGGATGATGTGGTTAAGTTTGAAAACGGTGCAAAGGGAAATATCCTCTGTACCATACGGTGCAAATACGAAAACCGTGATGTGGATGTAAAGATCTCCTATACGGAGAATAAGCTCTTTAATATTCAGAAGGAGCAGGTCCTTTCCGAATTAGAGCAGGCGGCCATGATGTCCGGTTTTGCCAGCGCCGATGATTATGTTAAGAATAACCTTGGTTCTACAGGTTACAGTACTGAGAGCGCATCCAAGTTTGTGGATGAGTATCTGGTTGCAAACAATGTGATCCCCTATAAAGCAGATGAATGTGAAGTTACGGCTGTTTATTCCACTTCAGAACTGCTTATAAACGGAGCAAAGAACATGGGCGTCGGTATGGGCGTTGTGTTCGCAGTTCTGATCTTCATTGCATTTATCATCAGTCTTCTGAAGTTTGTTCCCAGGATCCTGGGTGGAAATAAGAAGGAACAGGCAAAGGCACCTGCAGCACCTGCAGCTCCCGCGGCTAAGACATCGATGCTTCCTTCGGCTCCGGATGTGCCTGCATTTGCGGAAGGTACTCCTGCAGTCGGAGAAGAGGTTTCCGACGGAGAGCTGATCGCAGTCATTACAGCGGCCCTTCATGCTTATCTTTCAGAAGGAAATACAGGAAATGCAGCAGTCGTTCACCCGCCGGCATATACGGAAAGTAATGATAAGCTGGTGGTAAGATCCATTCGTCGAGTTAGATAGATTTGAGTATATATATTCAGGAGGAATATCATGAAAAATTACAGAATAACCGTTAACGGAGCAACCTATGATGTAACCGTAGAGGAAGGTGCGGCAGGAGCGGCACCCGCACCGGCAGCAGCACCTGCGCCCAAAGCAGCAGCACCAGCACCCAAGGCAGCGCCTGCACCGGCAGCAGCACCTGCACCGAAGGCATCCGGTTCTGAAGGAAGCGTTACGGTAGCATCTCCCATGCCCGGTAAGATCCTCAGTGTTAAGGCTGAGGTTGGCAAGAACGTAAAGCGTGGTGAGGTTCTGATGATACTTGAAGCCATGAAGATGGAAAATGAGATCGTTGCTCCGGAAGACGGTACAATCGCTTCCATCAATGCAGGAGTAGGCGACAGCGTGGAAGCCGGGGATACTCTGGCAACGCTTAATTAGTGATCGCCTGATCAATCCATTGAAGGAGGATTAACGATGCTGGATATACTTAAGAATCTGGCAGAACAGACCGGCTTTGCAACCCTGGACTGGAAGAATTACATCATGATACTGATAGCGTTCATCTTCATGTATCTTGCTATTGCCAAGGGTTTTGAGCCGCTTTTGCTGGTTCCTATTTCGTTTGGTATGTTTCTTGTAAACATGTTTCCGAGCATTATAGAAGAGGGCGGACTGCTTCATTACTTCTATAAGCTTGATGAATGGAGTATCCTCCCCTCCCTGATCTTCATGGGAGTCGGAGCCATGACGGATTTCGGTCCGCTCATCGCGTATCCGCCGAGCTTTATCCTGGGTGCGGCGGCTCAGTTTGGTATTTACGGCGCTTATTTCCTTGCAATAGCCTTTGGCTTTACCGGAAAAGAAGCAGCAGCCATTTCAATCATCGGCGGTGCCGACGGCCCGACATCCATTTTCCTTGCAGGAAAGCTCGGAATGGGCGGAACACTTCTCGGCCCCATTGCGGTCGCGGCGTACTCGTATATGTCCCTTGTGCCTGTCATACAGCCTCCTTTCATGAAGCTGCTGACTACGGAAAAAGAACGCAAGGTACGTATGCCGCAGCTGAGACAGGTTACAAAGCTGGAGAAGATCCTCTTCCCCATCGTAGTAACCCTCGTAGTATGTATGATCCTGCCTACAACTGCACCTCTTATCGGTATGCTCATGCTGGGTAACCTTTTCAGGGAGTCAGGTGTTGTAAAGCAGCTTACAGAGACAACTTCAAATGCTATGATGTATATCGTTGTTATCCTGCTTGGTACATCAGTAGGAGCAACAACAAGTGCAGAAGCCTTCCTTAAGGTCAGCACTCTTAAGATCACCCTGCTCGGTCTTATCGCGTTCATTCTCGGAACCGTGATGGGTATCTTATTTGGTAAACTAATGTGCGCCGTCACTAAGGGCAAGGTCAATCCGCTTATAGGATCGGCCGGCGTATCAGCTGTTCCCATGGCAGCCAGAGTATCACAGAAGGTAGGAGCGGAATATGACCCCACCAACTTCCTGCTGATGAATGCAATGGGCCCGAATGTGGCAGGCGTTATCGGTACTGCGGTCGCCGCAGGTACATTTATGGCAAT
>ONWK01000084.1 GCA_900321505.1 uncultured Eubacteriales bacterium | reverse complement strand
GGAAGGTCCGGCCTTCCGCCCGGAAAAGATTTCCCTGATCAGGATATCTGTATCCTGCGGTATGAAAATCCCTTCTCCGGATCCTTTTCTATGGTCACGTGAACCGCATCCTCCGGAATGATCCCTGTTATCAGCCGGGACCATTCGATCAGTGAAACCCCTTCCGCATCTCCTGCAAGGTCATGGAAACCTATCTCCTCCATCTCATCCTCGGAGCCGATACGGTAAACATCGAAATGGTAAAGCGCCAGCCGTCCCGTGTGATATTCCTTAAGTATTGTAAATGTTGGGCTTGCCATAGGTTCATCTATACCCAGTCCCGCGCCGAAGCCCTGGGCAAATACAGTCTTTCCCACGCCCAGATCTCCGTCCAGACAATATACCTCGCCGCCCTCAGCCTTTTCGCCCATCCGCTTCGCAAGAGCAAAGGTCTCCTCCGGACTGTAGGTTTCTGTTATCTGCTGCATCTTCATCCTTTCCCATCCGCCCGGGGAGCCGGGCGTCCTACACCTCCAGAGTTATCTTCTTTCCAACAGGCAGAAGCTGCCTGTACTTCACTCCCGTCCTGTCAAACATCTGCTTCGATGCAATGGTGGATTCGGAGTCAATATATTTATCCTCACGGTAAACCACCTCCGTGATCCCGCTCTGGATTATCGCCTTCGCACACTCGTTGCACGGGAAAAGCGTTACATACACCCGCGCGCCCTTCATGGATCCTGTGCCGCGGTAATTGAGTATCGCATTAAGCTCTGCATGGCAGACAAACATATACTTGGAATCCAGCGCGGACCCGTCACGTCCCCAGGGCATATCATCATCCTCACAGCCCTGCGGCATCCCGTTGTAACCAACTGAAAGTATACGGTTATCCTCACCCACGATACAGGCTCCCACCTGAGTATTCGGGTCCTTCGAACGCTCTGCCGAAAGCATGGCGATCCCCATAAAATACTGGTCCCAGGAGATATAATCAGTCCGTTTCGTATCACTCATTTCCGTCCCCCCTACTCCCCGAAAACACATTTAAAGAAGGACGGTTCATTTATTCAGAACCGTCCCTTAAGCTTACTCATTTCCCAGATCGAATTTGTCATGTATAGCGTTCATAGCCCGGTCTGTATTCTTCTCATCGATCAGGACGGTTACGCGGATCTCTGATGTGGAGATCATGCGGATATTTATGTTCGCATTGTAAAGCGCCTCAAACATCTTTGCAGCAACACCTGCATTGCTCTGCATACCCGCTCCGACTATGGAAACCTTGGAAACCTCCTTGTTTACATCGAGAGATTCATAATCCATGCTGTCGGAAATGATACGTGCCGCATCATCAGCATCGTTGATGCTGCATGTAAATGTGATATCCTTTGTGCCCTGACGTCCAACCGACTGAAGTATCATGTCAATGTTGATATTGGCCTGAGCCAGCGCATTGAAGAGCTTAAATGCCACACCGGGCTCATCCTTAAGTCCTATAACTGCAACTCTTGCCGCATCCTTATCACAGGCTACACCGCTTACGATCATCTTCTCCATTTTATGTCCTCTCCTTACTATCGTTCCTTCATTCGTATTCAGACTGCTGCGTACTACCAGCTTTACACCGAATTTCTTTGCCAGCTCCACAGACCGGTTGTGCAGGACACCGGCTCCGAGAGTTGCAAGCTCAAGCATCTCATCGTAGGTAACCTGAGGAAGCTTGCGTGCGTTCTTAACGATACGCGGATCAGCGGTATAAACTCCGTCAACATCCGTGTAGATCTCACATTTATCTGCATGAAGCGCTGCCGCAAGTGCCACTGCCGTAGTATCGGAGCCGCCGCGTCCGAGAGTTGTGTAATCATCATACTTGTTTACACCCTGGAAGCCCGTGATGATCACGATCTTACGCTGCTCCAGCTCATTCTTGATGCGCTCGCAGTCGATCCTCTTGAGCCTTGCATTTCCGTATACGGAGGTTGTATGCATAGCCACCTGGAATGCGTTCAGCGATATCGCAGGAACTCCAAGCTTGTTCATGGCCATGGCCATCAAAGCCACCGACATCTGCTCTCCGATGGTGAAGAGCATGTCCATCTCTCTCTTGGGCGGATTTTCATTGATGTCCTTTGCCATCGTGATCAGCTCATCCGTGTACTTACCCATGGCCGAAAGGACGACCACAACATCATTTCCCTGTTTGTACTCCTCGATGCAGCGGTTTGCCACATTGTAGATGCGTTCCTTATTCGCAACCGATGTGCCGCCGAATTTCTTTACTACCAGCATGATCTCTTTTGTCTCCTTATAATAATCCCGGAAGTGATGATCCACTCCCTGTCTAGTTCATCCTTATCTTCTTTATACACTCAGCGCCGCTCTTTGCTATGGCCTCTGCAAGCTCTGCTTCGGTCATTGCGGCGGTCAGAAATGCAGTCTCACCGGATATACCCTCTGCAGTTACTGTTTCCACATCTCCGAAAGCCCCGAGAGCATCAGCGCTGACCGCGCCGGAAAGTCTTACAAGATAACGGAAGGGATATTCGCCTGCATCCTCCAAAGCCTGTTTCTCACCGCTCCAGAGTATCTCCACATGGCGTCCGCGCTCGCGTATCTCCTGAACTATATCCGAAACCACCGCGCTGGCGGTTGCTTCCTTTCCGGCTCCCTGGCCGTAGAACATAACATTTCCCAGCATATCGCCGTGAAGCTTTATTGCATTATATACGCCTTCCACCGCATAGAGCGGGTCATCCGAAGGTACCAGGAATGGCGCCACCAGAGTATATATCTTTCCGTCCTTCCTTCTTGCCGTGCCAAGGAGCTTAATGGCGCAGCCGACAGCCTTCGCGTATGCAAAATCCTCACTGCCGATCTTCGTGATGCCTTCCATGGGGATAGCTTCGAAATCCACCTGCTTCTCATAAACCAGCGACGCAAGTATCGCGATCTTGCGGCCCGCGTCATGGCCTTCTATATCAGCCTCCGGGTTTCTCTCCGCATAACCCTTTTCCTGTGCATCCTTCAGCACATAATCAAAATCAAGGCCTTCCTTATCCATCTTTGTGAGCATATAATTCGTAGTTCCGTTAAGGATACCCGAAATCTCATCGAAATGATCCGCCGTCAGGCTCTGTATAATAGGCCGTATCACCGGAATACCGCCGCCTACCGATGCCTCGAAGAAGAAATTGGCATCATGCTCCTTTGCGATCGAAATGAGCTCGGCTCCCTTAGCCTCTACAAGTACCTTGTTGGAGGTACAGAAGCTGATCCCCTTTTCCAGCGCCTTCTTTGCGAAGGTATATGCCGGCTCAAGACCGCCCATGGCTTCGGCTATTACGCTGATCTCCGGATCATTTACTATTGTATCGAAGTCATGGACCAGGACTTTTTCCACCGGATCACCGGGAAAATCCCTGAGATCCAGAACATATTTAACTTCTACCGCTTCACCGGCACGCCGGCTGACGTGGGAATTATTCTCCCAAAGGATCTTTACAACACCGCTTCCTACAGTGCCGTATCCGAGTACTGCAACCTTTGCTGCCATACTGTCACCTCGACTTTCCTCTTTTTTCCGCCGTTCTATCATGATGTGGCGCCCGACGCCTTCACTGCCATATCCCTGAGATATGCGTTAATAAAAGGATCTATACCGCCATCCAGCACTCTCTGGGCATCGCCCACCTCGCAGTTGGTCCTGTGATCCTTAACCAATGTGTATGGCTGAAGGACATATGACCGTATCTGGCTGCCGAAAGCATTATCGGTAACTTCACCGCGGATGCCGGATATCTTCTCCATGGTCTTCTGCTGCTCCAGCAGATAAAGCTTTGCCTTAAGCATCTTCATGGCCTTATCCCTGTTCTGGAACTGGGAGCGCTCGTTCTGGCACGCCACAACGATACCCGTCGGAAGATGCGTGAGCCGCACTGCGGATGAGGTCTTATTAATGTGCTGACCGCCCGCCCCGCTGGAGCGGTAGGTATCCATCTTTATATCCGCCTCATTTATCTCGATCTCTATACTGTCATCAAGCTCCGGCATAACATCCAGTGAAACGAAGGATGTCTGCCTTTTACCCACGGCATTGAAGGGTGAAATGCGTACAAGTCTGTGCACGCCCTTTTCCGACTTGAGATACCCGTATGCATGATAACCATTCACCTGAAATGTAACGGATTTAAGCCCCGCCTCATCTCCGTCCTGGTAATCAAGTACTTCAACCGTGAATTTGTGCTTGTCAGCCCATCTTGTGTACATGCGGTAAAGCATGCTTGCCCAGTCGCAGGATTCCGTTCCTCCGGAACCTGCATGGATAGTGAGAACCGCATTATTCTCATCAAATTCTCCGGAAAGCAGCGTGGCTATGCGAAATTCTTCAAAGCTCTCGCCGAAGTCGCTGAGCATCTGGCCGGCTTCTTCCACCAGCTCGTCATCTCCCTCTTCCTCAGCCATTTCCAGCATGGTACCTATGTCTTCCCAGGTGCTGTACATTTTACGGAAATCCTCAATGGTGTCCTTGAGATTCTTGATCTCCTTCATCACCTTGCCGCTTTCCTGGATATTTTCCCAGAAGCCGGGAGTTTCGGTGCTGGCCTCCAGTTCGGCGATCCTCGCTTCCTTTCCGGAAATATCCAGCGACTGCCGTACCTCTTCGAGGGGTTTCTCATATTCACTTAATCTGAATTTATATTCATCTATCGCAAGCATAGTATCTCCGGAGACGTAAGAACCGTCTGCAATGTTTTACTTCCTGCCGCAGCAGAATTTATACTTCTTCCCGGAGCCGCACGGACACGGATCATTCGGCATGATCTTCTTGCCCTTACGCTTTACGGGTTCTCTCTTCTTTGTCTCATCCTTATTGGTTCCGGTTACCTTGGCAACCTCTTCACGCCTTGTCATCTGCTGAAGGACATGAGCCTGTCTCTGTCGCTGCTGCGCTGATACAGGACCGTGGACCGGTCCCGCCGGACCTGCTGACATGGGTCCTTCCGATTCGGGTCCTGCCGACGGACCGTCTGAAGCATCCTCTTCATCCATGAGGCCTTCCCTTGCGGGTCCTAACTCATCTATTTCGTCATCATCCTCGTCCTCATCATCAAGATCACCGGGACGATCCTGTCCTTCCGGCGGACGAAGCGCTATATGCAGGATATATCTTGCAGTATCTTCCTTGATTGAATCCATCATTGCATTGAACATGTCAAATCCGGCCAGCTTGTATTCAACTACCGGATCCCTTCCGCCCATGGACTGAAGGCCGATACCCTGACGGAGCTGAGCCATGTCATCAATATTGTCCATCCACTTCTGATCTACCATTTTAAGAAGGATAACACGCTCGATCTCACGCATGTCGCCGCCTGCTTCAGTGATCTCGGCTTCCTTTGCCTCATAAAGCTTTCCGGCCTCTTCCTGCAGACGTGCCTTGAAGCCTGCCGGATTGTTATTACCCTTCTCCTCCTCGGTAAGCTCGATCTTCTGAAGCGGAACGATAGGACGAAGGATATCATTCAGCTCCTGGAGATCCCAGTCGGAGGGCTCTGCCTCAGTGGAAGCCACCTTATCAACATAACGGCTTACGGTATCCTGTACCATGCCGTATACGGTATCACGCATGTTCTCGCCGTCAAGTACCTTGCGGCGTTCTGCGTAGATAACCTCACGCTGCTCATTGTTAACCTGATCATATTCCAGAAGATTCTTACGTATCGCAAAGTTGTTGGACTCGATCTTCTTCTGAGCCTTCTCAACGAACTTTGTAATGGTCTTATGCTGTATTTCCTCGCCCTCGGGGATCTTGAGAGCATCATAAATGCCCATAACACGCTCTGAACCGAAGAGACGCATCAGATCATCCTCAAGAGACAGATAGAATTTTGATTCACCCGGATCGCCCTGACGACCGGAACGTCCGCGCAGCTGGTTATCAATACGGCGTGATTCATGACGTTCCGTACCGATGACCTTAAGGCCGCCCAGCTCCTTTACGCCCTCGCCCAGCTTGATATCGGTACCACGGCCGGCCATGTTGGTCGCGATGGTAACATGTCCGCTCTGTCCCGCATCGGCAATGATCTCCGCCTCAAGCTCATGGAACTTTGCATTCAGCACCTTATGAGGAACGCCCCTCTTATTAAGCATCTGGCTGAGTTCCTCGGAGGAATCGATATTTACGGTACCGACGAGCACCGGCTGGCCCTTCTCATAGGTACGTACAACCTCATCGATGATGGCGTTCAGCTTCTCCTTCTTGGTCTTGAAGATAGCGTCATCCTGATCTATACGTGCGATCGGCTTATTTGTCGGCACCACAACAACGTCCATGCTGTAGATCTCACGGAACTCGATCTCCTCTGTCTGTGCGGTACCGGTCATGCCGGCCTTCTTTTCATATTTATTGAAGAAATTCTGGAAGGTAATGGTTGCGAGGGTCTTGGACTCACGCTTAACCTTAACCTGCTCCTTTGCCTCTATCGCCTGATGGAGACCATCGTTGAAACGGCGTCCGGGCATGATACGTCCGGTAAATTCATCAACGATAAGAACCTCGTCATCCTTAACCACATAGTCCTGATCACGGTGCATGAGGGCATGCGCCTTCAGGGCCTGCAGCATGGTATGCTGGATTTCGATATTCTCGGAATCAGCAAGGTTTTCAATATGGAAGAACTGTTCGATCTCCTTTACGCCCTGCTCGGTAAGGACTACATATTTATCCTTCTCATTTACAAGATAATCTCCGTCTTCCTTAACCGCAGTACCCATGATGGCATCCATCTTGCTGATCTCGGTAGATGCGGTACCGCGCTTCATGCGGCGTGCTATATAGTCGCACATTTTATAGATATCTGTGGACTTTCCGCTCTGTCCTGAAATGATCAGCGGAGTACGCGCCTCGTCGATAAGCACGGAGTCCACCTCGTCGATGATGGCATAGTGCAGTCCGCGCTGTACAAGACGTTCCTTATATATAACCATGTTATCACGAAGATAATCAAAGCCCAGCTCATTATTTGTGATATATGTGATATCACAGTTGTATGCATCCCGGCGCTTGTCATTGTCATCCTGATTTAAGATAACGCCAACGGTGAGACCCAGCCAGCGGTGTACCGCGCCCATCCACTCGGCATCACGGTTAGCCAGATAATCATTGACGGTCACAATGTGAACGCCCTTGCCTTCCAGAGCATTCAGATATGCCGGAAGAGTTGATACCAGGGTTTTACCTTCACCGGTACGCATCTCCGAGATACGTCCCTGATGCAGGATCACGCCGCCTATCAGCTGTACACGGAAGGGCTTCAGTCCAAGCACACGGAAATCCGCCTCACGTACAACCGCAAAAGCCTCCGGCAGAAGATCATCAAGTGTTTCTCCCGCTGCCAGACGCTCCTTAAACTCTGTGGTTTTTGCCTTTAATTCATCATCACTCAAGGCCTGCATGGCCTCATCCATGGATTCGATCTTCTTAATGATCGGTTCTATCTTCTTTAATTCACGCTCACTGTGCGTACCGAAGATCTTCTCTCCAAGACCCATCTTACGTCCTCCGTAATCCTTACTTATCCTTAGAATTATATACACTTTTCCAACTTAGCCTAAATACTATACCATCAATCCCCCCGCAAGGCAAGGATTTTCTCAGATACACAGCCCCGGAACGGTTCAGGGTATATCAGAAGCCTCGCCAATATACTGTTGACTCATTAGCCAAACTATATTATAATACGCGCAGAGCAAAGGCGTTCTGACTCCTGAAATACGGGATGCTTCAGAACGTTTTTTCTTTGTTCGGATCTTTTAAGGGAAAGAAAGGGAAGGATTATGAACGGTTTTTTGGATACGGTCGCTGAGGTAAATGATACGATCAACAGCGTCGTCTGGACCAAGGTCGGCGTATGGCTGCTCATACTTGTCGGACTCGTCTTGACAATTCTCACAAAATGCTTTCAGGTAACTCATGTCGGTCACTGGATGAAAAAGACTATCGGAAGCCTCTTTAACAAAAAGGTAGTCTCACATACAGGAGAGAAGGCTTCCATCTCCCAGTTCCAGGCCCTCTGTACAGCACTTGCCGCAACCGTAGGTGTAGGCAATATCGCCGGAGTTGCGGGAGCGATAGTAACAGGCGGTCCCGGTGCCGTATTCTGGATGTGGGTTGCCGCATTTCTCGGTATGATGACAAACTACTCCGAGAATATCCTCGGTATTTATTTCCGCCGCAAGAATAAGCAGGGCGAATGGTCCGGCGGCGCCATGTACTATCTTCAGGACGGTCTCGGCGGCAAGAACGGCTTCAAGCATCTTGGCAAGATCCTTGCCATCATTTTTGCCATCTGCGCAGTTCTAGCTTCCTTCGGTATAGGAAATATGGGACAGGTGAACAAGATTGTTCTGAACTTCACCTCGGCATTTGATATTCCCGCACTTTCCGGCAAGGTTCTTTACGGCGAAGGTGATTCCTCAGTAACACTGTATCATCTTATCCTGGGAATCGTAATCCTTATACTCGTGGGTATCGTTATCATCGGCGGTCTGCAGCGTATCGCAAATGTTGCCGAGAAGATCATTCCCTTTATGGTCATCATGTATATCCTCGGTGCATTTATCGTTATCTTCACAAATATCACCGCAATCGGTGACGCCTTCGGCGCTATCTTCTCCATGGCATTCACAAAACAGGCTGCATGGGGCGGCGCTGCCGGTGTTGCACTGAAAGAGATCATTACCATGGGCTGCAAACGAGGCGTTTTCTCAAACGAAGCCGGTCTCGGTTCTTCGGTTATGGTTCATTCGAATTCAAACGTTGTAGAGCCCGTAAAGCAGGG
>ONWK01000185.1 GCA_900321505.1 uncultured Eubacteriales bacterium | reverse complement strand
GAAAATCCAGAGCCTTTACTGTGGTTCCGTTGACTTTAACAGAAAGCTCATTTCCGTTCCGGAGAGGAACGATCAGGCAGCCCATTCCTTCCAAAGTGGTATGATAGTATGTGGTTGTTGCGGAGGAAGGTGCATATTCAGCTACCTGCAGCTTTGATATGAAGTCTTTGAAGGTATCATCATTAAAGCCGGCGAACTCGGCATTGAAGTTTCCCTGCGCATATTCCTTTTGGGTATTTACATGTATGAAGCTTGCGGAGTGTCCCGCTTCGATAGTACCGAAATGCTGTATGGTGAAGAGGGATGAATAGATATCAGCGGTTTCCGCAGCAGTAAATTCATAATAATACTCTGTTCTTCTGGGATCCTCCGCAAATTCATCATCAAAGGCAAGAGATTCTTCTACATCAAAGTTTCCGGAAACAGCATCAAATACCTGTTCACCGCCAAAAACACCCGTGATCAGATTATTGAGGGAGGCAAAGGTATAGTCCTGAGCGTACTCCCATTCCGATATTTTTTCCGGAGCAAGTATGCCCTTGGCAGTGTAGGGATTCTTGTAAATCTGGACATTATAGACCGACTCTATGGGTTCAAGAAGAGAATCTACATTTTCCATTCCTTCGGGCGCAAGAACAAAGTCATAACCAAGAAGGGTATTGATCACAGGAGTATTTACCTCTTCTTCATTATGACAGAAAAGAATACGTGCATTTGCGTTCTTTTCATGTATCAGCCGGGAGGTTTCATACATGCGGCTGTCCAGGGTATCGGAGTATTTATAGCTTTCCGATCCGACAACACGCAGGTTATCTACATAGGTGAGGCATATTTCCGCCATCAGTGAGAGAGGCAGAAGTGTCAGGAAGAGACGCCTGGTCATGCTGTTGCTGCGGTAAAGCAGGATCAGGATGGACCCCACAGCCAGAAATTCCATGGCATAGATCACAGGCTGGATAGTGCTGTAACCGTCGCAGTATTTCGGCGTAAGTGCGATAAGGGTAGCAAGTATCGCCAGAGCGGAAACGATCTGCCATACAGGTGTATGATCGATATTCAGCAAAGCCTCATAGGCCATGGAGATCAGCTGGACAACAAATAGGAAACCGAATACGGAAAGAGCGGCGTCCGAATAAAAGAAACCGTTAAAAATGTAATTCGGGGTAAAGAATATGAGTCCCGTGGTCAGGATCACCATGATGGATGACTGGCTGATACGCCGGCGTACCGAGATGTTCGGATTCCCGATATAAAGAATAAGAAGGAATACGGTGATGATACCGCAGAAGATATCAAGTCCGTAACCGTAATACTCTGAGGAGGACGGCGCTGTTTTTGGGAAAAGCGCCTTCAGTACATCGAAGAAGGAGTTACGTACTCCTCCGTAGGGGAAGTCAGTGGATATTTCCTTCTGAAAGAAGCTGCTTCCCATGGAGTTCAGGATGATCACCATGCCGGCACCGGCTGCCAGGATATCTGAGATAAGTTTCAGAAGTATATTTCTCAGGGCACGGTGAATATCACTGTAGTCATAAACCGCAGTGTAGATGATGGAAAAGATGAAGACGATAATGGTCATGTAGAAGCTGCAGAAAACCGATGCAGTCATAAGGGCCGCATACAGCTTCCAGCTGCCGTTTTCCAAAAGGTTGTCCAATGCCATGAGTATGAGAGGAAAGAGGACTACTACGGAAAGGTGGCTTACATCAAGTCCCTGTCCCACCATATAGGCAGAGAGCGCAAAGGCTACGGAGAAGCCCAGATTGGGAATATCGAGACGGGAAAAAACAGTGCCTAAAACGCTCTTCGGAGTTTCGGAGCCTCCCAGTTTGAAATCACTGTGGGCCTTTTTGCCTTTTGCTTCAGCTTTTGCGAGAGCCTTCTCCTTCTTAAGACGCTTCTTTTCATTAAGCTCATTTATGGCGTCTGTACGAAGAGCCTCCTGGGCTTCCTTACGTGCAAGAACGCGTGCCTTGCGGCGGGTAAGGAAAATGGACATGAAAAGTCCGGCCAGACCGAGCTTAAATGCATAAAGTATATTGATCACGGCAAGAATGGCTGTCCGTGGGAAGATCAGTATAAGCAGATTCAGCGGGTCGGAAAGATAATAGGTAAATACCGTAGAAAAATCATAACCGGTACCGGAGGTAAGGCTGTAGACCAGACTGTCGCCGCCATGCACCCGGTCATATAACTCATAATAGTACGTAAGATGCTCACTCATCCCGCCGCTGGTCATTACGTCCTTTCCGCCGAAGGGCGCGAAGGAACCGGCAAGCATACCGAGCAATACGGCAATGAAGGGGATCAGAAATGCAAGGATACGTATGGTACGGATGTATTTTTTATCCGTGCCGGGAAGGGCGGTGTCAGCGGATTTTGTATTCGTGGGGCCGGTCTTTTTTGTTTTCTCCGCTTTTTTTTCAACTGCTTTTGTGCTCATATATGCCTCCGAAAATGTCTACTTATTGTTTTTCTTGGCCGCAGCGAGCATCAGTTTGATCCTGTTGATCTGGTTAACCTCGGATGCGCCGGGATCGAAATCGATGGGGACGATGTTGGCATCCGGGAACTGTGCCCGGAGCTTCTTTATTACGCCCTTGCCGATGATGTGGTTCGGCAGGCAGGCAAAGGGCTGTGCACAGATGATGTTCGGTGCGCCGGAATGTATCAGCTCAACCATCTCGCCGGTAAGGAACCAGCCTTCACCGGTTTCATTTCCGATGGATACGATGGGCTTTGCAAAATCCGCTACGGTACGGATGCCGGTCACTGTATCGAAGCGCCTGGAGTTCTTAAGGGCTTTTTCCAT
>ONWK01000041.1 GCA_900321505.1 uncultured Eubacteriales bacterium | reverse complement strand
TAAGCCTGTGAATGTATCAATTATATCGTCGCTTTCAGGGTTTTGTCAAGGCTAAGGAACTTGCTTTACAAGAAACAATCTGACGTCAATTTGGATTATTTTTTGATATGTGATATAATCCAATAGTCTTTTGTAAATCCAATAAGACAGAGGACAGAAACGTAGGGAGCGCAATATGAGAAAAAAGATAGCTTTGATAGCATCTGTGATGTCTTTGGCAGGATTGTTTTCCGGATGCGGAGGATCGCCGGAAGATTCTTCAGCAGAACAGATCGGATCATCTACCGAACAGAGCAGTGAAGAAAAAGAAACAAGGAAAGAAGAAACCGGTAGTGAAGTGACAGAAGCAGAGAAGAATGCGAGCGAAGAGGAAAATGAGGGGTCTGGGAAAACGCAGATTCAATGGGCAGTACAACCTTTCCTTAAAGCTGACAGAATCGTGGCCGAGGATAAAGAGGGAGATAAGCGGGCAAGATATGTGTCGCTTGTTAAGGAGAAGGATCTGACTGGGTTTATCCGTTATGACGGATGCTTTGCACTTGAACCTATGGAGCTTTCTTTCACGCCGGATTTTTATTCTTTTAATTATGCAGAAGGTAATGTGGGAATATCCATCGGAAGTGATGGAGAACTGCAATTTTCAGAGGCCGGCGGATTTGGAACGCCGTTTACGCCTTCATATTACTATTATGCGGAAAAAGGAACAGTATACGAGAATCTTTACGGATACCATGAATATACAGGTGATCAGCCTGTCATCGCAGAGCTTGTTTCAGAAATTCATAAAGAGGGGAACGATATCTCCGATATGAAGGGAACAGATCGGTTTGGAATTGTAGGCAGCGAGGGGATAATCCTTGATTGTGTTTATGAAGATGGCTATATGACCGGATTTAAAGGTGAAAAATATTGCGTTCTAAAGAAAAATGGAAAGTGGGGATATTATACGGTAAATGGAGAACAGCTCACGGAGCATCTCTATGAATCATTTCCCGGTCATATGCAGGGAGATTACTTTTCCACATGGATTACGGATATGGAATATACAGATCATATCATGCCATATTACCCGACAGAGGGTTATATTGCGATCCGGACGCAGGAGGGATGTGGATATATTGATGTAAAGGGGAAGGAAATATATCCTGTGGGGACCTTTGAAGACGTATGTCCCGTCCACGGAGGGAAAGCGTGGGCAAAGCAGGACGGTTTGTGGGGAGTTCTTGACCTTCCGCGCAGAGAGGAAGCTTTTGGATCCCGGAATGGCTGGCAGAAAACAGCTGGAGACTGGTACTATTTTGATCCGGAAACAGGAGAATCAGTGACCGGATGGAAGAAGATTTCCGGAAAGTGGTATTATTTTGAATCCTTCGGAGAAATGGTTACAGGCCTTCAGATGATCAATAACAAATGGTACTATTTCAGCGGAAACGGGGATATGTTGGAGGATCAGACAATCGGTTCCTTCACTCAGGACTATACAGGAGAAACTGTTGGAGGGATCCGGATTGGAAAAAATGGAGAAGTAGAATATATCGAATGTGCGACTCAATCCAGAAATCGTTATAAAGTCAGATTGTATCCTGATGGGACGGCAAAAGGAAGCTGGGAAAGCTATGATCATGATACAAGCGAACAGCCCCATGAGTGGGATACGGTGATCAAATTTCATGGGGATTTCAGTCATTTTCAAAAGTATAGCGATAATGTATATACTATGAAACTCGAAAGTATGGAGGTTGATTCTGCAGAGACGATCACCCGTGAGAAAGAAACAAAGGAAGTGCTCTCTGAAACGCATGATATGCATAGCGGATTGGAAGATGAGTGGAGCATGGGGTCGACCTTTTATTTGTATCTTCCGGGAACACAAAAATGGAGTGTACGTGACGGCTTTGAGGATCAATATCAATCGGTCTGCCTGTATGATGATAAGGACATTCTTACAAATTGCGTATTGGATAATCCCGATAATACAAACTTTTTCGAAGAACCGGCGGGATGGAGATAGATGATTGAAATAATACGCAGGGAATGGCATCAAAGTCATAGGATCGATCCGGAAAAAAGGGGAGCATCTGATGAAAAAAAGAAACGGTAGAATATTTCTGACAATGGTGATCGCGGCGGGGCTTCTTTCGGGCTGCGGCAGTGGTGAAGGCAGCAAGGATGTGAATGATAAATTGCCTCCGATTCAGGATACGTCTGTAAGTACGGAAAAGAATGCCGGCGAAGATGAGGCGGCGTCTTTTTCGACAACGGAAAAGGAAAATAATACAGAAGCAACAGAAGAAGCGAAAATGGATATTTCCTGGGCGGTAAACCCAACGATCGAAGCGGATATGATCATTGTCGACGGAACGGAACAGGAATCACGTTCTGTGTACAGCGCTGTGATCAGGAAGAATGACAAGTACGGTTTTATAAGGTATAACGGCGAGATAGCAGTTGAACCTTGCTTTACGGAATGTTTTGATAATTATTTTCTGTTCGATGAAGAAGAGAATGGCAGAGAATCCACTTCAGCCAAGATTAATGAGGAAGGGATACTTAAGTTAACCCGTGAGCAATTGGGCTTTGGCGGATGGGATGGAGGATATCTTTACTACTATCTTCCGGAAGACTTGTCAGTTTTCGATATGTATATGGGAACACAGCAATATCTGGAAGAAAAACCGGTTATTGTCGAGTTAGGACATGAGAGTGAGGACAGTGAGCATTTTTCAATTACCGGTGAAGAAAAATTCGGTGTGGCATGCGGAAAGGGCCTTTTGATCGATTGCAAGTATGAGGATGGTTATTCCTCTATGGTGGAATCATCTCAGTTTTTGGCATTGAAAAAAGATGGAAAGTGGGGATACTTTGCTCCGAATGGTAAGCAGATCACAGACTTTGTTTATGATGCGGCTCCGGGTCATCTGCAGGAGGACTGCAGAACTCATTTGGAAAATGTAGAATATCGGGAGCATGAAGTCCCCTATCTTGCAACAGAGGGGTATATTGCTGTATATGCCGGAGGAAAAGGCGGATACATTGATACAGAGGGAAATGAAATCTATCCTGTAGGTACATTTGAAGAGGTGTGCCCGGTACATGGCGGGAAAGCCTGGGCAAAGTATGAAGGAAAATGGGGTGTATTGGAACTGCCGGAAAAAGAGGTAAAAGCCATGTCTGCCTCGGACGGAGATTATGTGAAGCTTCGTGAGGATTATGACGATTTTATGGTGTATAAAGAGTTGTTGGATGCCTACGGAATGGCTTATTGGAATGCAGTGAATTCTATGTATGACAGCCTGGAGGATTTTCAGCAAAAATACAGTACGGAGTATCCCCAGTCGAGATTCGGCGCACCCTCAGAGCTTGTTCCGTATTATGCCATTTATGATCTGAACAATGATGGAACGAAGGAATTGTTCATCGAGGCATGTGGATCACTTTATAATATCTATACGATCGTTAATGGAAACCCAACAAGTATTTTGACGGATGATTTCCTTTCCATCGGGTGGTATGGAACAATGACTGTCTGCGAGGATGGATATGTTCAATATTCTATCAGTGAACGGTATTTTGAACATGAAGGCGCAGGCATGGGCTGGTATCAGTTACCGAAAGGCGGTGGTTCATTGAAAAAAATGGATGGAGCATCGTTTAAGATCGACAATTGGCCGAGTGATGATCTCATATATACTTATTATGATAATGATGGCCATGTCATCACTGAGGATGAATACGATGCCGAGTTTCGTAAGCATAATGCAATTACGTTGAACTATAAGAAGATCCCGCAGTAAAATATATTGAGTTGATCAAGGTTGACAGTTCTTGTAAGGATTTCATAAGGAAGGGAAGAGTTATATGAAGCGGATTACAAAAGTGCTTTTTATGGTCATGATATGTATAAGTCTGACGGCATGTTCCGGTACTGCCAATGAATCGAAAGCAGACAATGAAAAAACAGCCGATACAGCCCAGTCATCCGATAATGCAAAAGCCAGTGGGGATACAGAAGGAAATGCAGTGGTTGGGGATGTG
>ONWK01000160.1 GCA_900321505.1 uncultured Eubacteriales bacterium | reverse complement strand
TTCCTGAATAAGTGAAGATGACGGTGTGGTTGATAATAAGGCCTGCAGGGATATAAAACCTCCTGTGGGCTTTTTTCGTTGGTCACATGCTGAGATAACTGGTCGACAAATGTACTGCCGGACGTTAGCTGACCCTGTTGTAGAAACCATCACGGTTATGCGACAGAAGGTATATACACACGTACCCATAGTAGAAGGCCGGAAAATAATCGGCATATTTGATGAGAATGCGCTTTTCTGCTATCTGGCTGATAATGGGATTGTGGATTTGGAAGGGTTGACGTTCATTGATATAAGAGATTACATCGGTCTTACAGACCGCGAGATGGAAGTCTTTACATTCCATCATAAGCTAACCTATCTGGACGAATTACAGAATGAATTTCAGAAACAGTTCGACAGGGGGAAACGGCTCGGGGTTGCCTTCATTACTGAGACTGGGAAACCTGATGAGGATGTTATCTCGATGCTTACGGCATGGGATGTTATTGGATGGAACAATGAAATTTCCAGTTGACACCAGCTCTTCTTTCGTGTACTATGATCCTTGCCTATAAGGAGTGCGCTAGAGACAAGCTCGATGACCGCACAGCAACCTGCGTGTGATATCCAAGTGTGATATCCACAGCAAGGTGCTAATGCTTGGACGATGGGTACGAATATTTAGTATTTTCGGCACCTGTCGTAACGATGGGTGCTTTTTCTTATGCTCTCGTTTGCACTCCTGTAAAATTATTCTATACCAGAGGAAGGATGAGAACATGAAGAAGAGAACAAACCAAAGAAACAGAACCGTATCTACATTATTAAACATGGAAAACAAAGGCTTACTGAACTGGTTCCACTACCCCCATCAGCCGCGTCACACTTATATCTACTGCCGGGGAAAGAATATTGCAAAACGGTTTCTGGCAGATGCGGAAGCTGAAGGATTCACCTTCGGTGACGGTGTGTTGCCTACAGAGAAAGAGTATGACGACATCTATGCGATCAATCCCGATCTTACCATCTCCTATACTGGCTGGACGGGACATATACTGTTCAAGCAGGGCAAAGGAAACGTTGTGAAGATCGACTACGGAAAATATATCGCTGGAGTAACAGACTATCTGATGTGAGGGGAGATCGTAAATGATACTAAATGGCATAGAATATAACATTCGGTTGTATATAGATGACGAAGAAACTGAAAAGGAAATCACTGAGGAGATTTTCGAAGATTTTGCTCAGATGAACGCTTTTCTGGAGAGTACATGGCGGTTACCTGAATATGAGAATGCAAAGGCGGAATATGCGTTTGTTGAGGTTGTAGATGGTAAACCAGATATTGCCAGCAGATATGGATATGAGCTGTCCATCTATATGCCCATGGATCAAGATGAAATAGATGATATCATTTACGATATGGAAGTGATCATCCCCAAGGAGCAGGAAGAACAAAAGAAAGTATTTGAAAAGAACCAATTGTTTATGCCTTCCGCCGAACAAGGACTTCCGGGCGACGCTTCGAAGGATATTCCTTTGAAAGAGTATGTTTACCTATGTTCACGGTGCTTAAACGAGATTGAAGAGTGTACATGTTCTGCATATCCGTATTATTTGATACAGATTGATCGACTTCTGGCACCAGTGATAAGGGAACTAAATATAAAGGGTTATCAGACTTCTGAATGCTGTGCAGGCCATCCTGGTTATAGAAATGTTTCTGCTGATCAATTTGTTTATATTGCATTTCGAGAGGACTATCAATTTGCGATCCCGTTCCCAGAAGGGGCAAAGTATCGTAAGGAAGGCAAATCGCTTTCTTATGATATTCCAGATGATGGGAAAAACTGGGACGTTGAAAAGATGAGGGAGTATCAGGGGGAAAGTATTAGCAAGCTTCTTGAATGGGCTAAGGCTTTAAGTGCAAATATGGAATAATGGGAAGAGGACACGGATGCTAGGAAGATCAAAAAAAGTCATATGTGCATGGGTATCATTAGCACTCGAAAGACATAAGGAAAACCGTCCATTCGAGTTGCCAAAAGTCCTGTTCACGCGGGCAGAGCTTCATGAACGAGCTGAGGAAATATATCAACTGACTATCAATGATTATATCATTCAACAAATGACTGTCGGCAGGGCAGATCCGGGAGTGGGTCAATATCTGATAACGTGCAGTTCAACTTCGTTACTCCAGTATTATTGGCTATGCTGCCCAGACGAATATACGGGATATGATGTTGATGAGATCGTCGATGGACTGTTGAATTCCAACTGGATCAACAGAACACCCTTCAGGACAAGAGAACAGATTATTAATGTGCTAAAAGAATATTACCAGTTTATAAGTCAAGTGTCCGTCTCTGAACAAGTAGAAGATCCGCGAATTATTACACGGGAAGCAGTGTGGCTTGCAGTTGCTACACTAACATATAATGACTTTAAACGAACAGGATCGCATGATTCCTGTACATATCAATATCCACAGAATGTAATAAGCAAACTTGCGCATACATTTAATACTGGGAATTCAGTCAACACTTGTGGACAAATGACTCGTACTTCTTGCACAACGGGTATAGGACAACAACCCTGGTCTTATCTTGTTGATGCTGGAGGAATACGGAGGGATAACAGACGCAGATTGACCTATTACGGAGAGTTTGAATACACACAGCCTGATCTGCATGAAGAATTCCAAATTAGTACCGTGACTGGAGTCATTACTGCCAGGGAACTTTCTGCTTTTATAAAGGATGAGTATTCACCGATCTTTTTTAAACACTTGATTCCTCCTTTGGATGAGTCACATTCAATAGAAGAGATGGAGCAGCATGCCCTTCAAATGGATTATGAGTCGTTAAGAGCAGCTGCTGTTAGTAGAGGTGAATCGCATCCTGAACCCAGGACAACAACTATTACACGATATAGCAGGGATCCGTATATTGCTGTTTATGCTAAGGAGAGGGC
>ONWK01000412.1 GCA_900321505.1 uncultured Eubacteriales bacterium | reverse complement strand
GGGCTTTGAGGTTGATGATTTCGATGAGAGTCTGGATGCAAAGGCGCTTTGTGACCAGCTTGGAATGAAGAACCGCAGGAGAGAGATAACTGCGGATGAGTTCTTCGAAGCTCTTCCCGCTGTACAGTACCAGTCGGATGAGCCCCATGCGAATCTTTCCGCAGTACCGCTTTATTTCCTGTCACAGATGGCGGCGGAGGATGTAAAGGTAGTGCTTTCCGGTGAGGGCGCCGATGAATTCTTCGGAGGCTATGAGACCTATCACGGAAGCAAGTCAGGAAATGTATACAAGAAGGTTGTCCCCGGCAAGGTAAGAAAGAAGATAGGAGAAACGATAGGTGACAGGGATCATCGCGGCCTTAATTTCTTCAAACGCAATGCCCTTAATCTGGAGGACGCCTATATCGGCCAGGCCTTTATCATGGACAACGAGCAGGCAAATGAACTGCTTAAGGAGGATTACAGAAGCGACCTTACCTATCAGGACGTTACAAGGCCTTATTATGAGCGGGCAAAGGGCATGGATGAGCTGCATAAGAAGATGTTCCTCGATATGCATCTCTGGCTGCCGAATGACATCCTGCTGAAGGCGGACAAGATGACCATGGCTCACTCGCTGGAGCTTCGCGTGCCTTATCTGGACAGAAAGGTCTGGGACTATGCCAAGACCATTACCTCTGACCTGCTGCTGGATGATCATCAGACCAAGACCACCTTCCGTAAGAGTACGGAATCTGTACTTCCCGAGGATTGGGTAAAGAGAAAGAAAAAGGGCTTCCCTGTTCCGATCCGTCAGTGGCTCTGGGAAGAAAAGTATGCAGCGCAGTTCCGGGAAATGTTCAGCCAGCCCTTTGCAAAGCAATTCTTTGACACGGATATACTTATGAAATGGCTCGATGAGCATCAGGAAAAGAAGGCAAACCATCAGAGGAAGCTCTATACCGTATATTCCTTCCTGTTATGGTACAAGGCTTATTTTATCGATAACTAAGCTGTTGTCCTGAATGCCGTACGTCATCCTGAGAGAAAGAAGAAACCGAAGAATCCTGAAAACAGAGGAGATAAAAAATGAAACAGTATTTTACATTTGCATCTACCGACCGCAGGACCAGGATCCACGCGGTCTGCTGGCGTAACGAGAATGTAAGGACTCATGCAGTGGTACAGCTGATCCACGGTATGGTGGAGCATATAGAGAGATATGAAGAATTTGCAGAGTATCTTGCAGACAGGGGTTTTATCGTTGTAGGACACGATCATCTCGGCCATGGCAGATCCGTGGTCAGTGAAGATGAGTACGGCTTTTTCTCAGAGGATCAGCCTGCATTGGTACTCCTTCAGGATATTCACAGGCTGCGCATTGCTGCAAGATCAAAATTTCCGGGGCTGCCGTATTTTATGCTGGGCCACAGCATGGGCTCCTATCTTCTCAGACGGTATCTGTCTTCGCAGGGCGATGGCCTGACAGGTGCGGTTATAGTGGGTACAGGCTGGGAGAATGAGGTGGCTCTGACGGGAGGCCTGAGTATCATCAGGAAAGAAGCAGCAAAGTACGGCTGGCATTACAGAAGCGAAAATGTGAGGAAGCTTACTTTTGGAAAATATTATAAAAAGTTTGATCCTACGGGTGAGGACATTTCCAGAAGCTGGCTGTCCAAGAATGAGGAAAATGTCCGGGCATACTATGAAGACCCCAGATGTAATTTCCTTTTTACCCTTAACGGTTACTTTGCATTGCTCTCGACTATCAAATTCGATGTACAGAAGAAGAATATTGAAGCTATCCCCAAGGATCTGCCGATACTCATCGTATCCGGAGATGATGATCCCGTAGGACAGCTCGGAAAGGGAGTTAAGAAGACATATAACGCCTTTGTAAAGGCAGGTATCAGGGATGTCAGCTGTAAACTGTTCGAGAATGACAGACATGAGATACTGAACGAGACGGACAGGCAGGATGTGTATGCGTACCTGTATGACTGGCTTGAGAAGCATTCCGGGACAAAAGAGAAGACTGAGTAAATCAGTCTTCTCTCTTTTTACCCCAGAAGAACAGGGCCACTGTACCCGGGCCTGTATGAGCGCCGACAGTTGCGCCGATTGGGAAGAGCTGAACCTTGCCCTTAAGCTTGGGGAATGTATCCTCAACCATTCTGCGGAATTCTTCACCTGCCTCGGGATCCGACTGGGAGATAAAGCATTTCCCGTCATAATCAAGACCGTTCTCAGCCTGCTCGATCATCTTTTCAAGCTGGCGCTTCATAACTTTCTTCTTGGTGCGGATCTTCTCACGAGGGATCAGACGTCCCTTGTAATCCACATTCAGCAGAGGGCAGATGGAAAGAGCCATTCCGATATAACCGGATGCCTTCGAAACACGTCCGCCGCGGATATAGAAGGTGAGATCCGTGGAGAAGAACCAGTGAACGATGTGCAGTTTATTCTCCTCGGTCCATGCGGCGAGCTGGGGAAGCGTCCATCCCTCATCACGCTTATCTGCGATATAATCCATAAGCAGGCCGTAGCCTGAAGAAGCGGCCAGAGAATCGATAACTACGATCTTTCTCTTTGGGAATTCATCCTCCACCTGCTTAGCTGCCAGTACGGCTGCATTATAGGTGCCGGTGATGCCGCTTGAGAGAGTAACATGAAGGATGTCCTTGTCCTCTTCATTTATAAGCTTTCTGAAATGCTCCACATAATCGACCACACTGATCTGGGATGTTTTGGAAACCTCGCCGGCGAGCATGCGGCGGTACATATCCTCGGGCCGCATTGTTACCCAGAGGTCATCCTTGTATTCCGTATCGTTAAGGAAAAATGAGAAGCAAATGTAACGAAGATCCCTTTTCTGCATCCACTCAGGTGAGACATCTGCAGCGGAACAACAGCTCACGATGTAATCTGCCATAATGTTATCCTCACTTTATATCAGGTAAAGAATTCATTCAGCATCTGGAGCATGTGTGCTGAATAGTTACGTAAAATAAAGACGATAATGTTATCATGTAGTTATAAAAACTACATCGTAGGTATAATCGTACAACATATCAGCAGGGAAAGCAATAGCCAGATTGACTACTTCTGATTATATTTTTCCTGCTGTCCCTGAATGAGTGCGGCGTCGTCAAAATAGTTTATCCTCATGGCAGCCTTAACATCGGCGAGAGTAGCATTCGCAGCGGCCTTTGCAGCCTCGGTACCCTTCTTCAGGATCTCATAAACTGCCGGAATATCCTTCTCATATTCCGCGCGCCTTGCACGGATAGGAGCGAGCTCCTTCTCCAGAACATTTATAAGGAAACGCTTAACCTTAACATCTCCGAGACCGCCACGGCGGTAATGATCCTTCATCTCCTCAAGATTCTTATAATCCGGACAGAATTCCGCAAAATCCTCATCATGGCAGAAAGCATCAAGATAGGTGAATACCGTATTGCCTTCGATCTTTCCGGGATCGGATACCTGAAGATGTCCGGGATCGGTGAACATGCTCATAACCTTCTTCTTAACCTCGTCCTGAGGATCTGAAAGGTAGATGCAGTTGCCGAGGGATTTGCTCATCTTGGCCTTGCCGTCGGTACCGGGCAGACGTGAGCATACCGAATTCTGAGGGATAAATGCCTCAGGCTCCACCAGAGTCTCGCCGTAAAGTGAGTTAAACTTACGGACGATCTCCCTTGCCTGCTCGATCATGGGCAGCTGATCCTCGCCGACGGGGACCACGGTTGCCTTGAATGCGGTTATATCCGAGGTCTGGCTGACAGGATAGGTGAAGAAACCAGCGGGAATGCTGGTCTCAAAATTCCTGAGCTGGATCTCGGCCTTAACCGTGGGATTCCTCTCAAGTCGGGACACGGTTACAAGATTCATGTAATAGAAGGTGAGCTCGGTAAGAGCCTCTACCTGTGACTGTATAAATATATTCACCTTTGAAGGATCCAGTCCTGCGGAAAGGTAATCCAGTGCGACCTCGATGATGTTATCTCTGATCTTATCTGGATTATCGAAATTATCCGTCAGTGCCTGCGCGTCGGCGATCATAATAAAGATCCTGTCGAATTCCCCGGAATTCTGCAGCTCCACGCGGCGCTTCAGCGAGCCTACATAATGTCCGAGATGAAGTTTGCCCGTGGGACGGTCTCCGGTAAGAATGATTTTCTCCATGATTTACCCTCTTTTCTTGTTTTAAGACATATGAAATATAATAAATACTTATATATAAAAAGTCAAGGCGGCAATGCTTTACAAATTAGAATGAAAAAAGTAAAATAGAGTCTGATTTTTTATGGGAAGAGGGACTGTTACGTGGTAAAATTCTGTGGGCTTACAACAAAAGAGGATATAGCGGCTGTGAATGAACTGAAGCCTGACTGGGCGGGTATGGTGCTTTTTTTCCCGAAAAGCAGGCGAAATGTAACTCCGGAGCGGGCAAAGGAGCTCCTGCACGGACTGGATCCGGATATCCGAAGAGTGGCTGTCATGGTCTCGCCGGACATGGGACAGCTTACAATCTGCAGGGATGCCGGTTTTCAGTATCTTCAGATTCACGGAACAGTTACGGAAGAGCTGCTGGATGCGGCGCCGCTTCCCGTGATACTTGCCATGAACGGCACGGAAGAAGAAAAGCAGAG
>ONWK01000277.1 GCA_900321505.1 uncultured Eubacteriales bacterium | reverse complement strand
ATGAAAGAAATCTGCGTAAGGCGGAGCTCAGAACGCTGCAGGCGCAGATCAATCCGCATTTCCTGTACAATACACTGGACGCCATTATATGGAAGGCCGAGGCGGGGGAGAAGAACGAGGTTATCCAGCTTACCAACGCCCTCAGCAATTTCTTCCGTATAAGTCTTTCCTCCGGCGCGGACTGGATACCCATAAGCCAGGAGAGAAAGCATATAGAAGGATATCTAACCATACAGCAGACCCGGTACAGGGATATCATGCGTTATGAGATCGATATCCCGGATGAGATCGGCGATTACTATATATTGAAGCTTCTGCTGCAGCCGCTGGTTGAAAATGCCCTTTACCATGGGATCAAGAATCTGCGCGGCGGCGGTACCATAAGGATCACGGGACGGCTCGACGACGGAATGCTGGAGTTTTCCGTCACTGATACGGGAACAGGAATGACGGAGGAGCAGTTAAATGAGCTTAACGAGCGGATGAAGAAGGGACAGACAGCCGTCAGCGAAGGTTCCGGAGGCTTCGGTCTTGTAAATGTAAACCTTCGGATCCGGCTTTACTATAATCAGACTGAGGGACTTAATATTATAAGCAATAAGGGCGGTACCACTGTCAGCTTCCGGGTACCGTGCAGGACCAGAGAGGAGATATCGGAAAATGAAAGTATTCCTGGTTGATGATGAGGTTGTGATCCGTGAGGGGATCAGAGAGTCATTTCCGTGGGAGGATACGCCTTATACCCTGGTGGGCGAGGCCCCTGACGGGGAAATGGCCCTCCCCATGATACGTGACACCAACCCTGATATCGTTATCACAGATATAAAAATGCCCTTTATGGACGGGATCGAGCTTTGCAGGATCCTTCGCACCCAGATGCCATGGATAGGGATAATAATCCTCAGCGGATATGATGAGTTTGAGTATGCTCGCCAGTGTATCCAGCTGGGAGTGAGGGAATACCTGCTCAAGCCTATCGATGCGGAGGAATTAAGGAAGGTTCTGGACAAGGTGGGCACTCAGCTGACGGAGGAGAAAAAGCAGAGGGAGCATGCCGAAAGCCTCAGGGCAAGAATGAACAGCAATACGGACGGACGGTTCCTGAAGGAGAAGCTGATCGGATCTCTCTTCTCCGATGAGGCCATGGAAGAGGATGCGCAGAACGCCCTGAAGCAGCTTCAGGCCATGGGCAGCCCCCTGACGGCTTCCTTCTATACCGTTATAGATGCGGCCTTCTCTCCGGTTGAGAAGGGGCAGGAGGCAGCTGCGGTACTGGCGGAAGGCAGCGGAGGAGTGGTACATACCTCGGGAAGCCGTACCGGTACAAGGCTTCTTACTCTCGGGGACTCAGCCCGGGACGTGGAGGAGAAGGCCTATGCTTTTGCATCCTCCCTGGTAATGGAGCTGGAGCGTGCGGGATGCACGAAGATAAGAGTAGGTATCGGAGAGATAGCGGATAAGCCTGCGGATATCCTTCAGAGCTTTAAGACAGCCAGACATATCCGTCATATCCTTGAAGCGCGTCCGGAAGACAGCGCCCTTATCCTCGGCGTCAGGGAAATGGGCGGCTCGGCAGGAGATGCGGGGATGCATTCCGTGATCAACGAGGCCAGGGTATATATGTCGCAGCATTACTGTGATACGAACCTGATGCTGCAGGATGTGGCAAAGGCCGTAAATATGAGCAACAGCAGATTTTCAACCGTTTTCTCCCAGCAGAGCGGCCAGACATTTACCGAATATCTGCTTTATCTCCGTCTGAACAAGGCAAAGGAGCTTCTCAGGACCACGGATATGAAGAGCTCGCAGATCGCCCATGAAACAGGCTATAATGATGCACATTATTTCAGCTATATTTTTAAGAAAAATACCGGTATGACACCCTCAGATTACCGTATACAAAATCAAAATCAACCGGAATAAAAAAATAATCAACGGTTTTGATATTTTCAAAATCATTTTGAACAAAGACAAAATGATCATTCATTTACATTATTTCGCGTTCGGAGTACACTCCTTTATACAAGCAACCCGGAGGGGTAAATCAGAATCAAACATTTTAAGGAGGAGTGAAATGAAGAGGATTCGTAAATTTGTCTGTGCAGTAGTTACAGCTGCCATGATGTTCAGTATGTGTGCATGTGGTTCCGACAATTCGTCTACCACAGCAGCCAGCGGTGGAGCAGCTACCGAAGCTCCGGCTCCGTCAGGAAAGACTATCAAGGTCGGCGTAGTTAATAACCCGCCTTCAGAGTCCGGCTATCGTGAAGCTAACGTTAAGGATATGGAGGCAGTTTTCTCCAAGGATAACGGTTATGAGCTTAAGACAGCTTACAGTTTAAAGAATGATGAGCAGCTTCAGGCAGCTCAGGGCTTCATCACAGAAGGCGTTGATTATCTTCTTATCTCCGCAGCTGAGACAACCGGCTGGGACGAAGTTCTTAAGAAGGCAAAAGAAGCAGGTATCAAGGTTTATCTCTTCGACCGTATGATCGATGTAAGCGAAGATCTTTACGAAGCAGCAGTTGTTTCCGATATGGCTAAGGAAGGCGACACAGCAGTTCAGTGGCTCCTTGACCAGAATCTTCCCGAGTACAAGGTAGTTCACATCCAGGGCGCTATGGGCAGCGATGCTCAGATCGGACGTACAGGCGCTCTTGACAAGCAGTTCGAGTCCGGAAAGATGACAAAGGTTGTTCAGCAGACAGCTACATGGGACGAGGCAGAAGCAAAGAAGATCGTTGAGTCCGTTATCAACAGCGGCGAAGATTTCAACGTAATCTATGCTGAGAACGATGGTATGGCTAAGGGTGCTGTAGCAGCACTTGACGAAGCAGGTATCACACACGGTGTTGATGGCAAGGTTATAGTAATGGGCTTCGACTGCAACAAGTGGGCTCTTAGAGAACTCCTTGCAAAGAAGTGGAACTATGATGGACAGTGCAGCCCCTTCCAGGCTAAGATCATCAGCGACCTGATCAAGAGCGGCAATGCTCCTTCATCCAAGAAGATCATCAACGAAGAAAAAGGCTTCGACGCTAAGACAATTACCCAGGAAGATATTGATACTTACGGACTGGGCGAATAATCTCTGACAGTAACTGTAGCAGATCTGACTACAGGTATGTTGATGGAAGGCGCAGTCAAGCTGTATAGCTCAAAACAGCGGACTGCGCTCTTTCTTTGAAAAAATGAGACACATTTCGGATTTTTTGAGGAGGAAACAGCTATGCAGGAAGCTTGTTTGCTGGAGCTGAGGGGGATTGAAAAGAGATTTCCCGGCGTCCGTGCACTCCATAATGTGGATTTTACTCTCAGACAGGGTGAGATCCATGCGCTCATGGGGGAAAACGGCGCGGGTAAGTCTACGCTGATAAAGATACTGACCGGCGTTTATCCTATGGACGGCGGAACAGTATCGGTTGAGGGAGAAAAGGTTCATATCGCTTCTCCCCAGGACGCACAGATAAGCGGTATAAGTACCGTATATCAGGAGATCACACTGTGTCCTAACCTGACTGTAGCCGAGAATATGTTCATCGGCCGAGGCAAGGGCCTGACGGTCAAACAGAAGGATTATGAAAAGCGTGCGGATGAGATCCTGGGCAACCTTCAGATCCCCGCAAGAGCCCGTCAGCAGCTGGGCAACTGCTCACTCGCGGTTCAGCAGATGGTTGCGATCGCCCGGGCCGTTGATATGCAGTGCAAGGTTCTGATACTTGATGAGCCGACCTCCTCACTGGACGATAAGGAAGTAAATATGCTCTTTACCCTCATGCGGGATCTTAAGTCCAGAGGTGTAGGAATCATATTCGTTACACATTTCCTGGAGCAGGTATATGAAGTATGCGACAGGATCACGGTTCTCCGGAACGGCGAGCTGGTAGGCGAGTATCTTGTGGAAGATCTGCCTCAGGTACAGCTGGTTGCGAAGATGATGGGTAAGGAACTTGAAGAGCTTGAACGTCTGTCTGAGACCGAGGAGAAGCAGACTAAGGAAGGAGAAGTCTTCTATGAGGCTGAAAATCTTTCCAGCAGCGCTGCATTTCCTTTTAACTTCTCCATAAGAAAGGGAGAGGTTAACGGCTTTACCGGACTTCTCGGTTCGGGACGAAGCGAGAGTGTAAGGGCTATCTTCGGTGCGGATAAGGTTAACAGCGGAAAGGTACAGATAAAGGGCAAGCAGGTTAAGATCACAAAGCCCATAGATGCGATGAAGAACGGAATCGGCTATCTTGCCGAGGACAGAAAGCGTGACGGTATCATTTCCGAGCTCAGCGTAAGAGAGAATATCATTCTCGCCATGCAGGTAATGAACGGTTTCTGGAAGCCTATCAGCCGCAGTGAGCAGGAAGCTTTTGCGGATGAATACATTAAGGCGCTGAATATCAAGACTGCAAGCCGTGAGACTCCCATCGGTTCTCTCAGCGGCGGTAACCAGCAGAAGGTTATCCTTGCAAGATGGCTGCTCACACATCCGGATTATCTGATCCTTGACGAGCCTACCCGTGGTATCGATGTAGGAACAAAGCTGGAGATACAGAAGCTGGTGCTGAAGCTTGCAGAGGACGGAGTAAGTGTTACCTTCATTTCATCTGAGGTTGAAGAGATGCTGCGTACCTGCAGCAGGCTTATCGTCATGAGAGACAGACACATAGTTGGGGAACTGAAAGGAAATGATCTGAACCAGGCACAGGTAATGAAGACTATCGCAGGAGGGGAGGCACAAAATGAAAAGTAAAAAAAGTATAGGCCAGATCCTTGGACCCCTTGCGATACCTCTTATCGCCATCGGTATCCTGGTGATCTTTAACCTGATCCGCGACCCTGAATTCTTCAAGGTAGCGATAACACATAACAATGATGGAAATGCGGTACTTGCAGGCAACCTGATCAGTATCATCAACGGCGCCAGTGAGCTTGCCATCCTCGCCATGGGTATGACGATCGTTACCGCAGCCTGCGGAGGACAGGATATCAGTGTCGGCGCTGCAGCGGCTATAGCCGGCAGTATGTTCGTTAAGGTTTTGAAATCCGCTTCTGAGATCACGGGCGGAACAGTAGTACTTGCATTCTTTGCAGCATGCCTTATCGCTATGATCTTCGGTGCATTTAACGGTACGCTGGTAGCGGTGTTCAAGATACAGCCAATGATCGCGACGTTGATCCTATATACCTGCGGAAGGTCCATCGCCTACTGGATCAACGGCGGCGCGACACCTTCCGTAACAAGTCCCATCATAAATGCCTGGGGAAGCTTCATCCCCGGCATACCCGTACCGACACCGGTACTTATCGTTATCATTATGGCGATCATTTTCGCCCTTATTTTCCGCTTCACATCCCTGAGGCTGTTCACACAGGCTGTAGGTATCAATGAAAGCGCAGCAAAGCTGAACGGTATCAACACAACATTTATCAAGCTGCTGAGCTTCATCATTCTTGGAATCTGCGTAGCAGTTGCCGGCACCATCGGCGTAAGCCGTCTTGGACTGATCAACCATGAAACGCTGCTCCTGGATGTGGAAATGGATACGATCCTTGCAGTAGCAATAGGCGGCAACAGCCTGGGAGGCGGTCGTTTCCGTATCAGCGGAAGTATCATCGGAGCATATGTAATCCAGATGCTTACCACCACGCTTTACGCAATGAAGGTTCCTTCAACAGACGTAAAGGCTTACAAGGCCATAGTTATCATCATCCTGGTAGTTATAGGATCTCCTGTGGTAAAGAAGAAATTTGCGAAGTTTATGGCAGATATGCGCAGTAAAAAAGCTGAAAAATCGGAGAAAGGAGCTGCATAAAAATGACTGATTTTATGAAAAAAAGCAGAGAACCGTTTACCGATACGCAGCTTCTTATGACTATCACGATCGGTATCTTTGTGGGGATGTATATCCTTGCCATGATCTTTCTGCAGGGCGGATTCCTGCATGTTCAGCAGATCGCCGACCTTCTGAATGATAATACCAGTCTGATAATCGTAGCCTGCGGACTGACGATCGTTATGATCGGCGGCGGCATCGATATCAGCGTCGGCGCGGTTACATCGCTCGTAGTTATGAGCTGTGTTCTGTATCTTAACAACGGCGGAAATATTTTTGTATCCATTCTGCTTGCTCTGGGTATCGGTCTTGCATTTGGTGTGGTACAGGGATTCCTTATCAGTTATCTTGAGATCCAGCCGTTTATTGTTACTCTGGCGGGTATGTTCTTTGCCAGAGGTCTGACAACCATCCTTTCGGTTAATCCGCAGAAGGTCGATCATGAAGGCTTTGCTGATCTGATGAGCAGCCGTATCGAGATCCCCTGGCTCGGTTATACCGCAAATAACGGGAACAAGATCCCGCTCAGGATCGAGATCGGTGTAGTAGTAGCTATCGTCTGTGTGATCGCAGTATTCTTCCTGCTCAGGAAGTTCCGTCTGGGACGTAATTTCTACGCCATCGGCGGAAATCAGCAGAGCGCGCTCATGCTCGGCATCAATGTTAAGAGAACCCGCTTCTTAAGCTATGTTATCAGCGGACTTCTCTGCGGTATCGCAGGTTATACTTTCATGATGCATACCGGAGCCGGAAATGCGACAAATGCGGCAGGTATGGAAATGAACGCTATCGCGTCAGCCATCATCGGCGGTACGCTTCTGACCGGTGGTGTCGGAAGTGTGGTTGGAACCTTCTTTGGAACCATGACCCTTACCACGATAAAGAAGATCGTTGTATCCAGCGGTCTGAATCAGCCCTGGTGGCAGAGTATCACCACCGGCGGCATGCTTTGCTTCTTCATCATTCTTCAGAGCGTGGTCCTGAAGAGAAGAGAAAAGAAAAGAACCCTCTGAGCAAAGTAGGGGCGGTTCTCAACAGTGCCTTGAACTGCCCCTGCTTTGTGGTTTATGTGATAATACTGACGGTTACCGATCAGCGCCCATGACTCCGGAGTTTTGGGAGAGGCGCTTCACGCTTTTACTCGAACAGGGAATGCGGCATCGGCTATCCCGGTAAAGCAGTTGTATGACCGGTAGATATATCGGAAAGGACGGGGAGAAATGGGTATTAAGGAAACTATAGAAGCCGGTAAAGCGGTGCTCGGAATAGAATTCGGATCAACCAGGATCAAGGCAGTGCTTGTTGATGAGGCAGGAAAGCCCATCGCCCAGGGCAACCATGACTGGGAAAATCAGTATGAGAACGGTGTGTGGACCTACAGTCTTGATATGATCTGGACCGGCCTGCAGGATGCCTACAGCGAGCTGCTGAAGGACGTAAGATCAAAATATGACACGGTGATCAGAAGACTGGGAGCCATCGGCTTCAGTGCGATGATGCACGGCTATATGGCATTTGATAAGAACGATACGCTCCTTGTGCCCTTCAGGACATGGAGAAATACGATCACGGAAGAGGCTGCGGGAAAGCTTACGGAATTGCTGGGCTTCAATATTCCCCAGAGATGGAGCATTTCACATCTTTATCAGGCGATCCTTAACGGAGAGGAGCATGTGAAGGATATAACCTTCTTCACAACACTGGCGGGCTACATCCACTGGCAGCTGACCGGTGAGAAGGTGCTTGGTATAGGCGATGCTTCGGGTATGTTCCCGATAGACAGCACGACACGTGATTATAATAAAGGCTATATCGAAGAATTTGATCAGCTGATAGCGGATAAAGGCTTCGGCTGGAAGCTGAAGGATATCCTTCCGAAGGTGCTTCTTGCGGGCGAGAAGGCCGGGACGCTTACTGCGGAAGGAGCGGCAAAGCTGGATGTAAGCGGTAACCTTGAGGCAGGCATTCTGCTCTGTCCGCCGGAGGGAGATGCCGGTACCGGTATGGTTGCCACCAACAGCGTAGCGGTCAGGACAGGAAATGTCTCAGCCGGAACAAGCATCTTTGCCATGGTCGTAATGGAGCATGCGCTTAAGGAAGTGCATGAAGAGATCGATGTGGTCACCACTCCCGTAGGTGACGATGTGGCCATGGTCCATTGCAATAACTGTACTTCGGATATCAACGCCTGGGTAAATATCTTCAGGGAATACTCCGAGCTTATGGGTATCGAGACTGACACGAATACCCTTTATACGAAGCTTTTTGAGATCGCTCTTAAGGGTGCGCCGGACTGCGGCGGACTTGCGGGCTTCAACTATTTCTCCGGTGAGCCGGTTACGGGCTTTGATGAAGGAAGACCGGTATTCATGCGTAAGGTCGATGCGGATTTCAGTCTTGCGAATTTCATGAGACTGCATCTTTTCTCGGCAGTCAGCACATTGAAATACGGTCTTGATATCCTCTTTAACGAGGAAGACATTAAGGTAGACAAGCTGTATGGCCACGGAGGATATTTCAAGACCAGGGAAGTGGGACAGCGCATCATGTCCGCAGCTACCGGAGGTCCGGTAACAGTCATGGAGACAGCCGGAGAAGGCGGAGCCTGGGGTATGGCTGTGCTTGCGCTTTATCTTGTATCGCCTGAAAATGTAACGCTGTCGGAGTTCCTTAACGATAAGATATTTGCAGGTGAGGAAGGAACCACCATTACGGCGTCGGAAGAAGAGATAAAGGGCTTTGATGAGTTCATGAAGACCTTCAAGGATGTGATCCCTGTTGAAAGATGTGCGGTGGAAGTGTTATGATAAGTAACCGCAACCTGCAACATGTCCGGATCCGGCGCTTAAGGCATTCACTCCGGGTTCCCTTCGGGATAACAGAGAAAGAGGAATAATACCATGCTTGAAGAATTGAAAAGGAAAGTATACGAAGCAAATATGGAGCTTCCCAAAAGAGGCCTTATCACCTACACCTGGGGAAATGTCAGCGGTATTGACAGAGAGTCGGGACTTTTTGTTATCAAGCCCAGCGGCGTTGATTATGATACCATGTCCCCGGATGATATGGTAGTAATGGATCTTGAAGGCAATAAGGTGGAAGGAAGATACAAGCCTTCTTCGGATACGCCGACCCACCTTGAGCTCTATAAGAAATATGCCGGGATCGGCGGCATAGTTCATACACACTCCACCGAGGCAACCTCATGGGCCCAGGCGGGAAGGAGCATACCGCTTTACGGAACCACCCATGCGGATTATTTCTATGGTGAGATCCCATGTGCCAGAAGTCTTACTCCCGAGGAGATAGATGAAGCATATGAGAAAAATACAGGACTGGTGATCATTGAGACCTTTGAAAAAAGAGGCCTCAATCCCATGTACACACCGGGGGTACTCTGCACAAATCACGGCCCTTTCACCTGGGGCAAGGATCCTGCGGAAGCCGTACACAATGCGGTGGTGCTGGAAGAGGTGGCAAAGATGGCGCTGAAAACAGAGCTGATCAATCCTCAGGTTAAGCCTGCACCGGACTGCATAAGAGATAAGCATTTCTTCAGAAAGCACGGCGCAAACGCATATTACGGACAAAACTGACAAGAAAACATAATAAAAAAGCGGCCCACCCGGAACGGTGCTGAACCATCCCCGGGCGGGCCGCTTTTTACTTTAGTTGCAGCTGTTCAGCACCCTACGACTCCGGGAAAACATAAAACCAGTCTGATTAGTAAACTTTCCAGACTGGTTTTATGTTTTCCCGGGGTTGCTGAATAGTTACAATCAGTCTCCGAATACCTTGCGGTAATCTTCCTGGAATTTTACGATACCCTGGTCGGTCAGAGGATGCTTTGTCATCTGCTCGATAACCGCATAGGGAACTGTAGCTATATCAGCGCCTGCAAGTGCGCACTCCGTTACATGAACGGTGTTCCTGATACTTGCCGCTATGATCTCAGTACTAATATCATAGTTGCTGAAGATCTGTACGATGTGCTCGATAAGCTCGATACCGGGGGAGCTTATATCATCAAGCCTTCCGAGGAAGGGTGATACATAGGTGGCTCCGGCTCTTGCTGCCAGCAATGCCTGATTGGCGGAGAAGATAAGAGTAACATTGGTCTTGATTCCCTCCGCGGAAAGAACCTTTACGGCCTTAAGACCTTCGATGGTCATGGGGATCTTAACGATCATATTCGGATGTATGGCTGCGATCTCCCGGCCCTCAACGATCATGCCTTCCGCATCAACCGTGGTAGCCTTGACCTCGCCGCTGATAGGTCCGTCTACGATAGAAGCGATCTCGCTGATAACCTCCTTAAAATCCCTGCCCTCTTTTGCAATAAGGGACGGATTTGTGGTAACGCCGCAGATAACGCCCATATCATTTGCTTTTCTTATGTGATCAACATTGGCAGTATCAATAAAAAACTTCATTTTCTGATCCTCCGTAATGAGTTATTTAGTCCTACTGAGACAGTTTATATTATATACCAACCGGAGCCTGAATAATACGGGGAATATTGTATTTTTTT
>ONWK01000038.1 GCA_900321505.1 uncultured Eubacteriales bacterium | reverse complement strand
CGCGACCTTGTCAAAGTCGAAGTTATCAAAGCATTTCCGGAAGATTTCCCGCTTCTTCAACATCAGATCCCAGCTAAGTCCACATTGTAAACATTCCAGTGTCAGATGCTCGAACATATGCCTGTCATCATGCACTGGAATTCCCCACTCAGTATCATGGTATATTCTGTTGGCTTCATTCATGCCAGCCCAGGTACAATAGCCCATGAGTCTGCTCCTTTTATTGTTCCGTATCCTTTATGTAAGAATAAGCCTTAAACTCATCTTCTCGGCCATATGCAAAAACCGTGCCCAGTGGGTAACCCATCCGAATATCCAGATCAAAGCTCTTCAACAAGAACAGAATATCGTGTAGGCCACCCGCAGAATAAATCGTTGAGCCCGTTAGCAAGTGCGCATGACCTGTTATAATATCATCCAGCTCAGCGATCTTCTTTTTTAGGTCTTTGTAAAGTGCCCAATACACCATGTCGTGGAAGTACATGGGCAAGTCGTTGATCACAAATTCATGCAGGTGAATCAACTCGTGCAGAATTGTGCTATCGTTTTCCAGCGCCTTTGGTGTCACGGTCAATGTCTGATCAACGTAACTGAACACCCCGTCACAACCCTCAAGCGGCTTTACTTTGAAATGGAAAAATGAGTAACTGAAATAGTCCAATTGATCTGGAAGATCAGCCACATCATCTATCCACTCGTCACTGTCCTGTGGCTTTGATTTACATTGGAGCAGCTCATAAGTACTGGTACCTTCCTGAAAAATCATATCTTCAAACAGATGTTCAAAATCGCCAATTTTATCGATCAGCCGTTTTTCATCCGGAGTTGCCTGCGTCCAATACCACTCCATATACCAGCTATCATCCATCTTCATAAATAAGACCCTCCTGTTACTTCTGACACGCAGTTTTCACGCTGGGATATTTCTCGGCTATACTATCCATCTGAGCCTTAATCATATATGAATCTATTATGGTACAGTCCGTATCCACAGTCAATGTGCCTGTATCATACCTGATGAGGTCTACGGATATGCCTTTTCTCTCAGCTTCCGATTTCCCCCAACTCCTCATATAGCCACAGAGTTGGAGTCATCTCAGGATACATCCCCGCCAGAGTCGGGTACAGTTTCTCCGTGAACAACTGGTCATTTTTTCTTTTCTCATCCCAGGCGCTGTGCGCAGTGTAAGCACAATCTGATAGCCATATTGATCAAGACAGGTTCACCGTGTGGAAATGAAGAAAGGACCTGGCTTTTACACCAAGTCCCTTCCTATCTTTGTCATTTGTGACGATTGACTATTTCATCACGCCGCCTTCACTGCAGCCTTCTGATTCAGCTTACCTTCACCTTTGAACAGCTGATCATACTTTTCTACCTTACTCGCCGGCACTCTCACAGTCAATTTCTCTCCGTTCTTCTTCCCGGCTTTCACAAAGCTATCCACAACCTTCCCATCCGTAAAGCCACTCCCCAGGACTCTTATCCTGGTCAAAGATGATGTACCGTTAAACGCAGACTCACCGATAACTCTTATATTCTTATGAATCAGAATCCACTTCATATTCTCACATCCGTCAAATGCCAGTGTGGAAATCTTAATCACCTTGAAGAAGAACTTGCCCTTCTTCACCTGGTTCGGAACGACTGCGGACTCAGCTTTTTTATCCGCCGGATAGAGGTAGGTCACGTCGCCGTTGGAGAGTACTTTGTAGTAGGCATCACCAGAGCGGAACTTCCTGCCCTTCTTAAACGCATCAATTTCTTCCTTATATAATAAGAGAGTTGATTCGTCAAGCATCTCCTTCTGTGTGTCTGTCAAAGACTGATAAACAGCTGTGGCCGCGTCAAGGAGAGCTTTCCCTTCTCCGGCCTTATTACCATGAACTGCATTGACTGCAACTCTGAACTGCTCAACCACCGTCCCATCTTCCACTACCGTCAGCACACCATTCTCATACGCAAGAAGGTAAGTATCATCGATGAGCACAGCTCCAGACGGGATGAGTGAGAAGCTTTCACCTGCCTTTGCTGATGTATTATAGTCCGTGGTTATCGTCACCTTTGAGATGTCCACATAGCTGCCGATGTAAACACCTGCCTCGATGCCTGTGATTGTAATGTTGTTCTTATCAGGCTTATACTCCCCACCAGCTGCAACTGTGTCATCATTCACTTTGATCGTTATTGTTCTCAGCTCATCCAGCTTCTCCAGCATTTCTTCTGGAACAAGCTTCTTCTGCTCCTCCGTCAGCGCGTCATACGCTGCTTTCGCTTCTGCAAGCTGCTGGCGGCTTGAATTTTCCAATAGACGATAAATCATGTCCGTGACTGTCTGTGCCGCTTCGGAATCTTCTTTCTTCTTCTCCTGCTCTTTCACTGCTTCATCAACAGCGTCCAGCTTCTCTTTCGCCGTGACCACTTCCGGTCTGGTCTGCTGCACTGGATTCAGCTTTTCGAAATCTTCCTTCGCTTTATCGACAGCTGCCCGGTCTATGGTTTCAGCTTTATCAGGATCCGGAAGCGCCTCAACCTCTATCACGAATTCTTCTGTTCCAGCGATAATGGTCAGCTTGCCGTTCTCATAGGTAAGGTTATAAGTCGAATCCTTCACCACCGCACCTGACGGGATAAGTGCATACTCATTGCCTACTTTCGCCATACCGTTATAGTCTGTGGTGATGGTGAGGTTGCTGAGATCGAGAACTGTGGTCACATCAATCCCGTCCGGCACTCCAATTATTGTAACCTTTGTTGCATCCGGAACATACGGTACGCCAATCTCCACAGTGTCATCGTTTGCAGCTACAGTTACGCTCTTGAGTTTCTCATATGTTGCTGTGAGCGACGTGTTCCTGTCAATTGTGAAACTGTACTCCTTCTCATCACTCACTTTCATTCCATCCTGGTCATACCATCCGACGAACTTGTATCCTTCGTTAGCTTCCCCTGCCGTCACAGTAATCCATCTCGAGTAATAGAACATTCTGTCAGTTGTACTGCATGTAGGATCCACACCACCTTCAGTTGCCTTAAGGCCGAGAGTGAAGTACGTCGGATTGTACCCTCCGGAACCGGAACTTTTAGCACTTATTATCAGCCCATCGGCCACAACAGCATTACTCGGTGATACATAAGCTGTATATCCGTTTTTACCTTTCGCTGTTGCGACAATTTGGATTCCTTCCGGAAGTTCCACTTCTGCACTCGTATATACGGTCTTTGAAAGAGTAGGTCCGCTCGTAATGGTAACCGATTTTACTCCAGAATCCATGGTGACTATGACATTAACATTTCTCACCATCTGTACAATGAATGTACTAAAATGCGTAACCTCAACAGGGACATATAATAACCCATTCTCGTCACGCAGAACGGTCAGATAATAAATCTCTGTCGGGTACTCATTGGACACATGCTCTACCTTTACCGTTGAGCCTTCTGCAAATGTTTCAGGCAGGTATAACTTAAAGGCAAACTTTGTACCCTGTTTCCGGAGTTCCTCGTTACTGATATTTTCATCATTAGTTCCTCCGATTACTCTATCATTGGCATCTTTTATTATGACAGAAGCCGTCGGATTAATTTCGAAGGAAACACTATCTTCTGTAGTCTCTATAACAGAGCCGTTAAAGTAGATTTGTACCTCAACTGACCCTCCATTCATTTTAGCAGTATCAGCCAAAGCTTTATTTGTAGGACTGAGGTCGTTCAGCACAGCATCTTTCACCGAAGTGTCAACTTCTTCCAAATCAATTCCATTGGCATTGTCCTGAACTGAAAGGTCGTCAGCCACTGGTTCTACCGATCCTTGGCATGAATATACCCACACCTCCCCATCAAAATCTGCTTCTATAGAACAAGACGGATCAACCGACGTGACTGTGAATTCATGGTCGAATTTTTTGACATTGATCACCTCTCCCTTCTTCATTCCATAGCTTGCATCCTTGTGGAGCCAGATAATATAATTGACCTCATGTGAATATGCTACTGCTTCATTGATGTCATTGAACATAATTGCGTTAACCTCTGCAACAGCATCCTCTTCACTCACAGACTGAATGCATCTATACAAAGTGACGCTATCTTCACGAATGGTTTCATCAACAACATAATGATACTCATTTGTTGTCACCATGAATGTGTGGCCATTCTTGTCAATTAAAAGGGTCTGGCCTGCTGTCATTTCGTATTCAACATCATCGAGAAGCTTAATAACACGACGGTCTCCTTCCTCAACTGCCTTTTCAAACAGATAGTAATACTTACCATCAACCATCGCCACCGCGTCTTCCGTGTCATCTATTGCGGCAAAGTAGAAATAAACATCAAAGTTCTCGTCATAGTCCTCTTTCAGCACATACCCGGGTGCGTTCAATGTAGCCGAGAAAGTATGACCATTCTTTATGACTGCTACATTGTCATCCGCACCAAGCTCATAGCTGACATCTGCAAGAAGAAGGATGGTATAACGACCGCCTTCAAAGAACTGTGCTCTCACGGCTTCGGAGAAATCGGTGTAATACTCACCATTTACTTCGGCCACAGCGCCTACCGGGATTTCATGGTCCCATATTGCATAAAGAGTCAGCGATTTATCGACTATCATATATCCGCCTATACGCTCATCATATGGAAGCGGATCTCCATCGGGATTAAGACTCCATCCTAATTGTAATTCACCATTCGGGCCATTTGGCGCCCATAAATCCTTAAGTACATCGCCAACAGCATAATCCTCTGTAATAATCTCTCCATCGTGAACAATCTCAACTTCTCCGTCTTGCTGTTCCTCGCCATGGACAAATTCACCGCCGTTAGCATGGAAGGTGATGGTAACTTTCTCAGCCCATGCCGCATATAAAGTCACATCCCCTGCTGCAATTACATCATCCCTCTTAAGGATCGGCGATCCGGAAGAATTAAGACTCCAGCCTTTAAAGAAATATCCTTCTCTTACCGGTTCTTCATATCGATCCAAGCCTTCCATATTTGCGGTTATACGAGTTGAAGTCGCTTTCCCATCAAAGAATTGGCCGCCATTCGCGTCATAGGTTATGGTGTAATAATCCTCCCAGACAGCATAGAGGGTTACATTTTCAGTTGGTGTGTAATATACGCCATCGGAATTGGGTTGGAGGATCGGCGTTCCTGACTGGTTGAGGCTCCAGCCTTTCAGCCATTTCCCATGCTTCTCATCAAGGCCGGGATGTCCAACCAAGCCGTCGTTCTTTTTCACTTGCCATGTTTGCACCGTTCCACCCTTAATAAATGTGCCGCCATTGGCGTCAAAGGTGACCACGCAGAAATCTGGTTCCGCATATGTGTAGATATACGTCGTATCCTCTGTAATTACCGTTTCTGTGTTCGGTAGCGCATTCCAGGAGCCTTCCTTATAACCGTCCCCTGGCTTATCGCCCACTGAAGGGATCTGATCTGAGGTAAGATGAAGTGTTGAACCCATCTGTCCGGTTAACTTAACAGTCTTGTTAGCGATCGTTCCATCATTCCAGGATCCGTAGACTACTATAAATGTCACTTTTGCGGTAATCGTGTTCGCCGTGATGCTGGCTCTTGTTTCCGTCTGCTGCCCGTTCGATGACAGCTGGTAGTTCCCCGCACTTGTGCCGCCAAGGACAAGGTTGCTGATCGTGACCTTCTTATTG
>ONWK01000138.1 GCA_900321505.1 uncultured Eubacteriales bacterium | reverse complement strand
TCATATTTCTCCTGAACCTTTATTTGATCACGCGCACGGGCTAAGACCAGATAGTCATTCACATCCTTACACCCCTCGGGAGGATACTGCAGAACTGCTCTTATACCCCGTACCGAAAGTGCTTCCCTCAGGCTTTCACCTGCTTTTATCCCGGGATTATCATTATCAAAGTGAATATATACCAAATCTGTTTCGGGACATCTTCCAAGATACTCATCGACTCCCGCTGGCAATCTCGCCTGCTGTCCCTCGGCTGTTACCGATATACCCGCCAGTGAAACAAGATTGAACCTGCGGAAATCATATCCTGCACGTTTTATCAGACATGCATAGGAAAGCATATCAATCGGGGCCTCAAAGAAGTGAACGCTTCGTTCTTTTTTTACACTCTGCATAAATGAGTATCTGCGGTCGGATCCCTTCGTATTTCCCTTAAAGGATCCACTTGTACCGCGTTGATTGATGATCCCCGGTTTTCCTTCTCTGTCATAACCGACAAAGCATACACTCTTATGCCTTAAATCCTGATATATGGATCCATTGCTGATAAAATGCTCAATCACCTCCGGATCGATTCCGCGACCTTCAAGGTATTTTCTGATCACGGATGTATCTGTATCCTTTTCCGGGATCACAAGCTGTTTCGGCTCCTCAATCAGAGGGGGTGCCGGTCCTTTAGGCCTCATATCCTGCCTGACAACCGTTTTTCTGTCTGTACGGTTTCTATTCTCATAATCTGCTTCAGATGTGTCCAAAACCTCAAAAACCGCCTGTTTAAATGGATACCCGTCCACCTTCATCAGATAATCGAGTGCATTTTTTCCATGAAGCCCTTTTGAATGCCACCACCACTCGCCGTTCGAAGCTCTGATCATAAATGAGGAATATACACCCTTTGTTCCAAAATACCTTGCCAAAACAACATACTGAGAACCGACACGCCGGATATTTCCGTACATATCAGGACGTTTTCTTTGAAGGTAATCCATCAGACTAACATGCCTTGCTTCATCCACATCCTCATGAGGGATGTACACCCCCAATGTAACCACTCCTTCCTTTAAGTACTATGTTATTTCTTCATCGTTCGGCCGAAAATCATAGGATGCGTATTCATGGTCTCTCATCATTGCAACCTTTCCTTTTGCATTTCTGATTACGTTCCTTATCTCGGAATCCCGCTCACGTATCATAAAAAGGAGCAGTCTCTGAATACACGGGATTCTTTCCGGAATACTGCCGGATTCCATATCATTTTCATGCTGCGCCGACCACACGATACTCTTTTCTTCTTCGGTAAAGTCTGTTATCAAAGCTCCAACCTCCAATCTCTGGAATTGCTCTTTTCAACGATAGTCTCAAGTCTTGGCGGACCTGGAATGACCGGCCTGTCACTGCTGTGATTCAGTATTTCCCTGCAGTACCCTGCCCATTCCTGCATGGAGTCCTCATACTCCATGGTCTTCTCGGTTTTCGGTACAATATGCCGTGCATCATCACAGGCCTTCAGCAGGTTTACATGACTTTTCAGATAAGCAATATGGTTTCCCTCTATAGCCAGGTAATTTAGATAATCCACTCTTCCATGGCCAAGATCTATATCAGCCATGCGCTGATAATTCCGATCATTATAGGTATATGTTATGCAGACCTTGAAATACATGTTCCTGTTATCAAGGACGCTGTCCGGCAGCCTTTCCATCATCTGCCGGAATTCATATATATTCATCTCGTTCCTGATCATACCCGGAACATTTGTGTACCTGATACTCACCATCGGCCAGCTGGAATCACGTCCGGTCTTTGCTTCTCCCGTGTACATTCCCGAAAGCACAGGCTCGTTCTGTGAATTTACATTTAGCGTTGTAAAAGAAATACTTTTACCGTCAAGAGTCGGGGCTGTTTCACTTATCTCCATGATCTTCTTCTCATCTTCCACAGAACATACTGTGGCAATGGCGAGGGTCCGTGGTTGATCTGCCACTATGGTAACCGACTCCACTTCAGCACCCTGATCCCGTATAAACTGCTCTGTCTTTTCTTCTTTTTCCTCCATTTCCACCTCCTCCCTTGTACATTCAAGGCATAGGATCCGGTCCAGTTTATTGATCAGAAGATCACTGCCACGCTTGATATTTTCGATACATTCTGTCATCTCCTCCAGATTCTTCCCTTCGGCCCATGAACTGATATACCCATAGGAATAATCCTTTCCTGTTTCGATTCCCAGAAATCCGGACACGATATTGGCACAGCTCTCAGCCTCAACCTCCTTCTCATTTCTGGACTTGTCAGAAAGAGATGCAGGATGAAGATATCGGTGGCTTTCCTCATGTAGCAGGGTTTTGATCGTCTGTGCCTGAGACATCCCCTCTCGGATATGGATTTCATTTTTCACCGGGTTGTAATACCCATTTGTCTGGCTGTCCTCCGGAAAGGG
>ONWK01000033.1 GCA_900321505.1 uncultured Eubacteriales bacterium | reverse complement strand
GAGTTCTTCGCCCCCTGAGTACCGCAAGGCTTCTTGCCATAAGCTCTATCTCCCCGAAGGCCTTCCTTCCGGAAGACTCATCATTCCTATCGCCCGTACTGCAGTAGATCTCCCACTCCATTCCATCAGGGATCACAGGCAGCCTGAAGGTCTTGGTCTCCCAATATGCATTCACCGCGCAGTAAATAAAGCAGTCCTCTCCCGTTCCGAACTCCGCCGCCGGTTCCGCAAAAAGTACTCCGAAGCAGTGTGACGGCCGGGTTATATCGATCTCCCAGGGATCAACCCCGTGAAATGATATCTCAGGATAACCGCTGGAATTCTTTTCCGCAAAAAAGCTGTTTCTCCTCAGCACCGGGTGCTCCCTGCGGAGCTTCAGCATCTTCTTTACGAATTCAAAAATATCCCTGTTCTTCTCCAACAGGCTCCAGTCCAGCCAGGATATCTGATTATCCTGACAATATGCATTATTATTTCCGCCCTGTGAATTCAGGAATTCATCTCCCGCAAGCAGCATCGGAACTCCGCGGGAAAGAAGCAGAATGGCAAAGGCATTTTTCGCCTGTCTTCTGCGGAGAGCTCTGATCTCCGGATCATCGGTTTCTCCCTCAGCACCGCAGTTCCAGCTCAGATTATCATTAGACCCGTCCCTGTTATCTTCTCCGTTTGCCTCATTATGCTTCTCACTGTATGAAAAAAGATCATAAAGGGTAAAACCGTCATGACAGGTTATAAAATTGATTGATGCTATCGGATCACGATTGACATAGAGATCCGGCGAACCCAGCATACGCTGCGCCATCTCCGGAAATGCATTGTCATCACTTTTTATAAACCTTCTGAGACAGTCACGGTATTTTCCGTTCCATTCCGCCCAGCGACCCCAGGACGGAAAGCTGCCTACCTGATACAGTCCTGCGGCATCCCACGCTTCCGCAATAAGCCTGGTCTTCCCCAAAATAACATCCTGGGCAAGAGTCTCCAGAAGAGGTGGATTCTGCATGGGCTCACCTTTCTCATCCCTGGAAAGGATGGAGGCAAGATCGAACCTGAATCCGTCAATGTGGTAATCCGTCACCCAGTACCGAAGCGCGTCAAGGATAAAGGATCTCACAACCGGATTATTGCAGTTCATGGTGTTGCCGCAGCCGCTGAAGTTTACATAATCTCCTTCCGGTGTAAGAAGGTAATAGGTCCTGTTATCTATGCCGCGGAAGGAGATACAGGGACCGTCTGCCCCCATTTCCGCAGTATGATTGAACACCACATCCAAAATGACCTCTATACCTTCCTTATGGAAACGCTTTATGGTATTCTTCAGTTCCTCGGCCGCAAGCCCAAGACTGCCGGCTGCCGAATAACCTGATTTCGGCGCATAGAAACCCACCGTGGAATAACCCCAGTAATTATACAGTCGTTCACCCTGGTAGCTCCTCGGATTTTCGGTCTCATCGAATTCAAATATGGGCAGCAGTTCTATACAGTTAACGCCCAGTTCCTTCAGATACGGAAGTTTCTCTACAAGTCCGGCGAATTTACCTCCGAATCTTACCCCGGAGGAAGCATCCCTGGTAAAACCTCTTACATGGGCTTCATAGATCACCAGCTCCTCCATGGGAAGCTCCAAAGGCTTATCCCCCTCCCATTCAAAATCAACGGGAATAACGCGGCCTCTTATGGGGAAATTCTTTTTATTTTCCAGCTCCCCCCACTCCTCACGGCCGCTTATAAGCAGGGCATACGGATCCAGCAGCACCTTATCCCGGTTAAAGAAATACCCCTTTTCCGGCTGATATGGTCCATCCATACAGTATCCGTATTCAAGGTCCTCATAATTCAGGTCATATACGATCATGGAGTATACATTTCCTATCCTGAACTCCTCCGGAAAGGGAATGCGTACAAAGGGTTCCTCGTCATCATCGTGATAAAGAAGAAGCTCACATGAAACCGCATCCTTTGAGTATACCGAAAAATTAACAGAACCGTCCGCCAGCAGTGATGCGCCAAAGGGATACACACGGCCGTGCCGGTATCGCACCCCATCCTTTTCATGGGTCGGAAAGCTGTCTATTCTAAGCATGCCATATCCTTTCTGGTACCGTCCGGATCACCATCCCCGGCTGTTTACCTTCGAAAAAGTCAGATCATGTTATTGGGTTCCGAATATCCTGTCGCCCGCATCTCCCAGGCCTGGGCAGATATATGCGTCCTTATTCAGGCCCCTGTCAAGATTGCCTACATATACTTCCACGTCAGGGTGCTCATTCGTAAGCTTTTCAAGGCCCTCAGGTGCAGCGATGATACACATGAATTTGATGTGTTTTCCTCCGGCCTTCTTGATGTAATTAACCGCATCCACAGCGGACCCTCCCGTTGCCAGCATGGGGTCCAGCAATACCGCAAGCCTTTCCTCGATAAGATCCGGCAGCTTGCAATAGTATTCATGAGGCTCATGGGTCTCGGGATCACGGCAAAGTCCGATATGCCCTACCTTTGCCGACGGTACGAGTGCATGTACTCCGTTGACCATTCCTATCCCGGCACGAAGTATCGGGATTATCGCCATCTTTTTCCCGTCTATCACCGGTGTCATGCAGGTCTCAAGAGGAGTCTCCACTTCTTCATTTCTCAAAGGAAGATCCCTGAAAGCCTCATAAGCTTCCAGCATTGCGATCTCCTCCACAAGATGCCGGAATTCCGATGTCGGCGTATGCTTATTTCTCAGAATACTGATCTTATGCTTGATAAGTGGATGATCCATTATAAATACTTTTCCGTTCATGGTCCTGCAAAGCCCCCTTCTTCTATCTGCTGTTTTCAGCGCCCTGCGCTCCGCGCCCGGACGCCCATTATGATTATCCCATTTTCTCAGTTTTTTTTCAACTATCCTTTCCCCCGGGTTTCTGCTATAATGCTAAGGAACTGTTCTGTAACAGCTCCTGATGGCAGGTCTGTGAAATTGTCGCAGATGACCGTCTGAAAATGTTCACCCGAGGTACAGGGAAATGACTCTTAAGGAAATGAAAATCGGTTCTGCCGCCATTATAGAAAAAGTCGGCGGCGAAGGTGCGTTAAGACAGCACTTTCTTGACATGGGCGTCATTCCGGGTGCCGAGATCACTGTCGTAAAATATGCTCCCATGGGCGACCCGGTGGAACTGATGATCCACGGATATCAGCTGACACTCCGGCTGGATGATGCCGCAAAGATCGAGGTAAAAGATACCGCTTCGAAGGACGGTTCCGAAGACGTTGATAAGAACGGTCTTGAAAAGAAAGACGCTGCAAAGAAAGACGCTGCAAAGAAAGCCCCTGCAAAAAAGGGTTCAGCAAACAAAGGGTCTGCGGAGCATGGCGCTGTCCATATCCACCACCCCGGACTCGGTGAAGGCGGAAAATACCATCCAAAGGGGAGCGGCGATCCGCTGCCGGATGATACCGTCCTTACCTTTGCCCTGGTGGGAAACCAGAACTGCGGCAAGACCACACTCTTCAACCAGCTTACAGGCTCCAACCAGCACGTCGGCAATTTCCCCGGCGTTACTGTGGACCGCAAGGATGGCGCGATCAGGGGATATCCGAATACTCTGGTCACCGATCTTCCCGGGATTTATTCCATGTCTCCCTACAGCAACGAGGAGATAGTCTCGAGGAATTTCGTACTGAATGAAAAACCCCACGCCATCATCAACATCCTGGACGCCACCAATATCGAACGCAATCTGTATCTGACAATGCAGCTGCTTGAAATGGATATACCCATGGTTGTTGCTCTGAATATGATGGATGAGGTAACGGCCAACGGCGGCACCGTTGACATCAACGCCATGGAATCCCAGCTGGGTGTACCCGTAATACCGATTTCCGCAGCAAAGAACCAGGGTATCCGCGAGCTTATAGAGCATGCGGTCCATGTGGCGCATTATCAGGAGCGTCCCCTCCGGCAGGATTTCTGCGATGAGCAGGAGCATGGCGGCGCAGTCCATCGCTGCATACACAGTATAAGCTTTCTTATCCGCGATCATATAACCAAAGCCGGGCTTCCTCTGCGCTTTGCCGCCGGAAAGGTGATCGAAGGGGATCCCATAGTCACGGAGCAGCTGCAGCTTGACCAGAACGAAACCGAAACCATGGAGCACATCGTACTTCAGATGGAAAAGGAACGCGGTCTGGACCGAAGCGCCTCCATTGCAGATATGCGCTACTCCTTTATCTTTAAGATCTGCGATTCCTGTGTAAAAAAGCCGAGACACAGTAAGGAAAGCATACGCAGCGAGAAGATCGACCGTATCCTCACCGGAAAATGGACCGCTATCCCCGTATTTATCCTCATCATGGGCATCGTATTCTGGCTCACCTTCGATCTGATAGGAGGAAATCTTCAGAGCTTTCTGGAGAAGGGTGTCGACGCACTTACCAACCTTGTTGATAAAGCCATGACGAACGCAGATGTGAATCCTATCCTTCAGGGACTGATGATCAAGGGTATCTTCTCCGGTGTCGGGAGCGTGATCAGCTTTATTCCGATCATCATAACCCTGTTCTTCTTCCTTTCACTCCTTGAGGACAGCGGCTATATCGCCCGGGTTGCCTTCTTCATGGATAAACTGCTCCGAAAGATAGGTCTCTCAGGACGAAGCATAGTACCTATGCTGATAGGCTTCGGCTGCACTGTTCCTGCAGTTATGTCAACCAGAACTCTGCCCAGTGAACGGGACCGCAGGATGACCATCCTGCTCACGCCCTTCATGAG
>ONWK01000192.1 GCA_900321505.1 uncultured Eubacteriales bacterium | reverse complement strand
ACATCCACAAAGGAAAGCTCCATATCGATCTGGGTGAATTCCGGCTGACGGTCAGCCCGGAGATCCTCATCACGGAAGCACTTTGCGATCTGGAAATATCTGTCGTAGCCGGAGCACATCAGCAGCTGCTTGAATAACTGCGGTGACTGGGGGAGTGCATAGAAGGTTCCCTGATGGATACGGCTGGGGACAAGATAATCCCTTGCGCCCTCAGGTGTTGACTTGCAGAGTATTGGGGTCTCGATCTCCAGGAAGCCTTCCTCTGCCATAAATGCACGTACAGCCGTGGTCACCTTGCTGCGCAGCATGATATTTGCCTGAATGTCAGGACGGCGCAGATCAAGGAATCTGTATTTAAGGCGGATATCCTCTTTTGTCTTACTGTCTGCCTCAATGGGGAACGGCGGAGTTTCAGCCTCGGCAAGAACACGGAGAGAATCCGCGATCAGCTCGATCTCCCCCGTTTTCATATTTTCATTCACGCCGCCGGCACGCAGCTCGATCCTGCCTGTCACGGCGATAACGAATTCACTTCTCAGTCTTCCCGCGCGTTCGAAAACCTCCGTACCTGCGGTCTTTTCCTCAAAGATGATCTGCAGTACGCCTGACCGGTCCCTGAGATCGGTGAATACGATACCGCCCTTATTGCGGCTCTTCTGTACCCAGCCCATAACCGTAACCTGCTGTCCTGCATTTTCCTTTGTAAGCTCCGCACACCTGTGAGACCTCTTAAGTCCCTTCATGGATTCTGCCATTTCTTGACCCATCTCCTTATCTTTTTATACTTCGTAAGAGTTTACCACATTCCATCAAAGAAAACAACGACAAGTCGGGGACGGTTCCCAAAATGCCGGAAACCGTCCCCATCCCGCTACTGTACAAGATATCCTGCAGCATTAAAGCTGTATTCCTTACCGTCAATGATCAGCTTTGTGTTCTTTGCATACCAGCCCTTGGTATCACCGTACCACCAGCCCTTGCTGCTCTTTTTCCATGAAGCCTTTGCCTTATATGTCCATGTGCCGTCCTTATTCAGCCAGTAGCCCTTGCAGTACTCAGCTGCTGCCATATTGCCGTTTGATTTGAAGAAATACCATTTTCCGCTTATCTTCTTCCAGCCCGTCTGCATTATTCCCGAACCGGAGAAATAATACCACTTGCCCGAAAGCTTCTTCCAGCCGGTGATCATACGGCCTTCTTTGTCGAAATAGTACCATTTACCGCTGATCTTTTTCCATCCGGTCAGCTTATTTCCGTCGGAATCCCCATAAAACCAGTTCTTTCCTTCTTTGTACCATCCCGTCTTTTTTACCGCCGGGTCTTCAGGATCATGGAATCCCGTTTCTCCCTTAACATCCAGAAGGACAATGGCCTGACCATAGTACTCATCGATTCCATCTATATAAACCACATACTCGCCGGCCTTCGTCGGAATTCCCGAAAGCTTTTCAACTCCCTCCAGGACCTTATCCCTGTCTGTTTCCATACTGTCCAGGTCGCCGCTTCTGGTATAATAGGTAACCTTATAGTCTTTACCTTCTGTCAGAGTCGTTCCTTCTGCCATCACAACCGGGGCACTGAGGGCACTCAGGTCGATGAAGAATCTGTCGCACATACGCCAGCCTTCTTTTTTAAGGTAGCCCGGGAAGTTGATCTCCGCACATATCCAGTTCAGGGAATGGCAGTCCATGATATAGCATGTAGCCTCAACCCTGACATTCGGATTGTCCTTCAGCACTGCAGCCACCAGATATTCGGTGAAGCCGCTCTCCTGATTTTTATCCGAAGCAGCAAGACCGTAAGGTGATTTCACTTCTTCGAGCCTGCTCTCGCCTGCCGCTTCATCATACCAGGTATGGAAGATGGAAAGCTCGTACAGCTCGGGGGACACAACCTGTCCTTCCTCATCAAGTACCGTGATATTCAGATCACGGTAAGCGTCATTAAGTGAATCGATGTAATAAAAATGTGTCCAATCATACATACTGTCTCCGTCAAAGCAGATCCTGTCCAGCTGAATATCTTCATCAGCATATGCAACCCCTGTTCCTGCAAAAAGCGCCGTTATCACCAATAATGCCGATAACAGCATAACCTTTGTCCATCTGACTTTTCCTTTCATTCACTGTCCTCCCTTCATTGCATATAGTTTTTTGAATGAACACCCCATCAGTCTCTGAAGAATTCCCTTATCTCCGTATATCCTTCCGCTGCAAGCTGATCCTTCTGGAATTTCTTGTTCTTTTTCATCAGAACCACGTTAACGGTGCCTCCGGCCTCGCGTTCAGCCTTTGCCTTCTCCAGGATTTCCGACATTTTTTCCACCGGCATCCCCTTCTCGATGAGCCACGCCGTCTTCCCTGCAGACGCCGGAACCTTAAAATCCTGTTCCAGCAGCAGCATGATAATGCGCTCAAAGCCGATGGAGAATCCGCAAGCCGGCGTGTTCTGTCCGGTGAAACGGCCGATCATTTCATCGTATCTTCCGCCGCCGCCTACAGATCCGCCGTACTCATCCATGGAGATCTCGAAGATCGGTCCCGTGTAATACGACATTCCGCGCACCAGTGTGGGATCGAAAAACATTCTGAAATCCGCCGCCTTTGCCCCCTCAACGCTGTCAATGATTCCTATAAGATCTTCCGCCACAGCCGGATCAAGATATCCGTCAAGCCTGTCCTTCAGCTGACTTATCCTGTCCGTACTTCCGTCATTTCCGTCAAAAAGCCCGAGATACTTATCAACGGAAGCTTCCGGATGTCCGGCAGAAATGAGTTCCTCGCGAACGCCGTCCAGCCCTATCTTATCCATCTTGTCAAGGGCAATGAAAACGGCATCATAATCCGCTTCCGCAAAGCCACAGGAAGCAGCCATAGCCTTAAGTATCCGTCTGTCATTTATACGGATGGTAAAATTCTTAAATGAAAGCTTACCCAGCAGGGTGGTTGTTGCAAGGATAAGTTCTATCTCAGCAATACTTGAGGCTTCCCCCAGAATATCGATATCACACTGCATGAACTGGCGGTATCTGCCGCGCTGCGGGCGGTCTGCGCGCCATACCGAACCCATCTGAAGCGCCTTGAAGGGACTCGGAAGGTCATTTGCGTTATTGGAATAGAATCTGCAGAGCGGGACCGTAAGATCATAACGGAGGCCGCCGTCCACAAGATCCAGCTCCTCCTTTGCATTCTCCAGCTGCAGCTTCTCCCCGCGCTTTAAGATCTTGAAGATCAGCTTCTCATTTTCACCGCCCTGTTTGGATGAAAGATTCTCGATATGCTCCACCGCCGGTGTTTCAATAGGCGTAAAGCCGAAGGTTCTGTAGGTCTCCTTGATCTTTGCGATACAGTAATCCCTGATCTCCATCTCCCTCGGGAGTATATCCTTCATGCCGGTAACCGGCTTTTTCTTCATAGCCATTTAAGTTCTCCTTTTATCCAAAGCTCAGAACCTCAGCTCGTGCTCAACCGCGGTTCTCTTTCTCTCTATCATTTCCTCGATCCGCTGAAGATACTGATCGATATTCTTCACATCCTCCGCCCTGTCGATGCCCGTCACATCGCCGGTCTCCGGATCCATCCTGAGGACTCTGGTGACCGAGCCCGCTCCCGCGGCAAATATATCCACCTTCTCCTCTATGATCAGCACATTATAAATACAGGGCTTCTTCGCATAACCCACATTTTCGAGATTCCCGGAAATGTTCTTCTGACGGTACAGATAATATGGGGTAAGCCCCATCTTGCGTGCGGAAACATCCGCCAGCCGCAGCATCCTGTCCGTATCCTTATGAACGGTCTTCGTGATCATTTCAGGCTGATTCTTCAGCTCGGACGCCCTTTTTACCGCAAGCGAATGCACCGTAAGGCTGTCCGGCTGCAGCTTCTCGATAACGCCGAGAGTATAACGCATGTCATCCGCAGTTTCCTCCGGAAGTCCTGCGATAAGATCCATATTGATGTGGTAATCTCCGACCTCTCTTGCCATACGGAAGGCCCTCATCACATCGTCCGAGGTATGGGCCCTCCCGATAAGCTGAAGCGTCCTGTCTCTCATTGTCTGGGGATTGATGCTGATGCGGCTCACCTTGTGTCTCTTCAGCGCCATCAGCTTATCTCTCGTAAGGCTGTCCGGCCTGCCAGCTTCCACCGTATATTCACGAAGGTTGGACAGATCGAAATTCGCTTCTATGGCCGCCAGCAGCTGGTCCAGATGTCCCGCATCCAGGGATGTGGGCGTTCCGCCTCCGATATATATGCTTACAAGACGTCTTTTCCGGTTTATAAAGGAAATGATCTGCAGCTCCCTTATCAGGCAGTCCAGATATTCCGCTATCGCATCCCTGTACATATCTATGGGATATGAGGTAAATGAACAGTAAAGACAGCGGCTGGGACAGAAGGGTATCCCCACATAGAGGCAGTAATCCGTGACCGGATCCACCGATGAAAGGATCTCCTGCTCACGCTCCGCCACATCCACTGCAAGAGCGGCCTTTTCCTCGGAAACCATATATGCTTCCATATATCCGTCTATGATTTCATCCCTCTGAAGCCCGTCTGCCAGCGCTTTGGTGGCGATCTTGGTAGGCCTCATTCCCGTAAGGCTTCCCCAGGGAAGCTCTCTTCCGGTATATTCACAGAGCAGCCTGTAGGCCGCCAGCTTCAGCTTATTCCTGAAACGGGACTTTTCCTCATAATCCCCGTTGATATAAGCGGTAAAAACAACCTTTCCTCCCTCCTCAAGTCTGAGGCGGGTATGCTTCTCCATAAAAAGCGCAGTAAAAACAAACCGGAATTCGCTGAAAAGCTCCCGGTTGTAATCTGCCACCTGATTCGGTGAAACTCCGGTGATCCGTTCTCCGGAATAGAAGGCCTGGAGCATGGCACGGAGATCATTTGTATAGGATGTGTCATTTTCTACCAGAAGGATCATACTGTCTTTTCCTTATCGCATAAATGATTACAGGTAACTGTTCAGCACCCTGCGCTCCGGACGACGATCTCTGCATTATGGCCGGAGCTTTTACGGTCAGAAATACATGTTATCCGCGATCTCCCGCTGAATGGTAGTCGGGTCGTCATGTCCCGGGAAGACCAGAGTCTCCTCGGGCAGTGTCAGAAGCTTCTTTTCTATGCCGCGCAGCAGCTCCCCGCTGTTTCCGCCGGGGAAATCCGAACGTCCTATGCTTCCTCGGAACAGGGTGTCTCCGTCAAAAAGAAGATGTTCCTCCGGGAAATAGTAGCAAATGCCGCCGGGAGTATGACCTGAAACCTCTATGCATTCGATCTTTGTTCCCAGAAATTCCAGAACCTCCCCGTCCTTTACGGTACGGTCCGCCTTAATGCTGAAATCGGAACCGATAAAGGGTTCTGCCAGGTTCAGCTCCGGACTCTCAAGGAAGGATGCATCCTTTTCCCCGATGATGACCGGAACCTCAGGATACTCCTTCTTCAGGCGCGGAACCGCCATGCAGTGGTCGAAATGTCCGTGGGTAAGAAGGATGGCTCTGAGGATCAGGCCCTGCTCCTCTATCATTTTCACGATATGCTCACCGCTCTCGGCGGGATCTATGATCACCGCATCCTTGGTCTGTACATGATGAACCGTATAGCAGTTGGTAGCCACCGGTCCAAGGACTGCAGAAATGATATTTAACTCGCTCATAGGTTGTTCCTCATATTGTATAGTCATACCCGTTCTTAACCTGTTCCTGGGTAACGGGCATGCTGTTACTATTGCTGCGGACCGACCGCTTTCCTCCCGTGCATATCACATTCCCTGACTAAGGCGCAGGATCCTCCGGTCACCTCATTGCCTCAGGATGATATGCAGCAGCTGCGTCAGCCGGTTGTACGCTCTATGTCTATGATACCTTCCACATTCCGTATCTTCGCCGTAAGATGGGCCAGCTGATCCTTGGAATGTACTCCGAACTGCATGGAAATGGTGATCTTCCCCTGCTTGGATGTCCTGACGGTCATACCCTTTATCGCAACCTCGGCCTCATTAAAGATCTTGGAAATATCATACACAACCCCCTGTCTTCCGGAGGCGTAGATATTTATCTCGGTAAGATACTCGGCCTGTGCCGATGAATCGGCGCCCTCTGCCCATTCAGCATCGATCAGCCTCGTACGGTCGGATTCATCCATACAGAGTATATTGATACAGTCGGTACGGTGAATGGATACGCCCCTTCCCCGTGTGATAAATCCTACTATCTCATCTCCCGGTACGGGTGAACAGCATTTGGAGAATCTCACTGCAACGTCATGGATACCCTGAACCTTGATGCCTCCTCTGGGTATCTCGTATATGTGTCTTCCTCTCCGTATCTCGGATACAACTTCTTCATCCGTCTTATCCTTATCAAGAAGACGGCTTCTCTCATCCTGCAGACGGTTTACTATCTGGCCTTCCTTGATACCGCCGTGTCCCACGGCAGCCATCAGGCTGTCCCAGTCCGGGAAATTATACTTTTTGAGCGTAAGCGCCATCAGCTCCGGAGTAAGCAGCTCCGAAAGGTTAAGATTCTTCGACTTGCAGTAATCTTCTATGGCAGCCTTACCCTTCTGGATATTATCGGCCTTATGCTCCTGCCTGAACCATTGATTGATCTTTGTCCTGGCCTGGGAGCTCCGGACTATCTTCAGCCAGTCCTGGCTGGGTCCCTTGGAATTCCCCGAGGTGATGATCTCCACCCGGTCTCCGCTGGTAAGCTGCGTCTCTATGGGAACCATGCTTCCGTTGATGCGGGCGCCCACCATGGTATTTCCCACGGTGGTGTGGATAAGATATGCGAAATCTATGGTCGTGGAGCCCTTTGGAAGGGTCTTCACATCTCCGGCAGGCGTAAAGACATAAACCTGATCGGTGAAAAGATCCAGGTCGGTCTTTACTACATTCATGAATTCCTTATTGTCCTCGGTCTCGTTCTGCCACTCCAGGATCTCACGGAGCCAGTTCAGCTTCTCCTCCTCGCGGGTGACATTCTTCGGGCCGCCCTCCTTATATTTCCAGTGCGCCGCGATACCGTATTCCGCAGTACGGTGCATTTCATAGGTACGGATCTGGATCTCAAAGGGCCGTCCCTCACGCCCGATAAGCGTGGTATGAAGAGACTGGTACATATTCGCCTTGGGCATGGCGATATAATCCTTGAAACGTCCCGGTATAGGCTTGTATTTCTCATGGATGATACCCAGCGCGGCGTAGCAGTCCCTTACAGTTTCCACCTTGATGCGCAGCGCAAAGATATCGTAGATCTGATCCAGGGTCTTGTCCTGGGTCTTCATCTTCTTGAATATACTGAAAATATGCTTCACGCGGCCGTCGATCTCCGCCTCGATACCGGCTTCCTTTATATACTCGCGCACTTCATCCACCATCTGATGGATGAAATCCTCACGCTCGGTCAGCCGCTCATCGATCTTCAGCTTCAGATCCTTATAAACATCCGGATACAGATACTGCATGCAGAGGTCATCCAGCTCGATCTTGATCTTGGATATACCCAGCCTGTGAGCCAGCGGAGCATAGATATCCATGGTCTCGCGGGATTTCTCGATCTGTTTTGCCGGTGACTGGTACTGCAGAGTTCTCAGATTGTGCAGACGGTCAGCCAGCTTGATGATGATAACCCGGATATCCTTTGCCATGGCGAGGAACATTTTACGAAGGTTCTCCGCCTGGATCTCGATCTTATCCTGGGACAGGTTCAACTGGGTCAGCTTTGTAACGCCGTCCACAAGAAGCGCCACCTCATCCGAGAATTCCTTTGCCACCTCTTCCTTGGTCATCGCAGTATCTTCCACAACGTCGTGCAGAAGTCCTGCAATTATGGTCTCCTTATCCATCTCCAGCTCTGCAAGGATGATGGCAACACAGATCGGATGAATGATATAGGGTTCACCCGATTTACGTTTCTGTCCCTGATGGGCGTCGTCCGCCACATGATATGCCTTCTCTATCAAAGAGAAATCATCCGAAGGGTGATAAAGGCGGATCTTACGGATAAGCTCCTGATACAGCTCCTCCGGTGGCGTAAAATCCGCCGGTGTTGCAAGCACATCCTTTTCCTCGGTCTTTTCAATCTTAATTCTCTGATCCGACATATCTCTCCCTCCTTTCTATCCCGCTCTTATATTTATGATGCTGGGGTCAAAAGGTATTTTGCCCCCAGCTGATGATCGCGTTTCGGAACCTAAGCCATGGCTTTACTCACCCTCGTATTTCAGGATGCTTTCAAAATCATATTTTCCAAGAACCTCCCGGCCCTTAAGATCCACCAGCTCCATGAGCGCGATGATCTTAACCACCTCACCGCCTGCCATTTCAACAAGGCTCGCGGCTGCGGAGAGTGAACCTCCAGTTGCCAGAAGATCATCCACAAGGACCACCTTCATTCCCGGCTTTACCGATTCCTCATGGATCTCAATGGTTGCCGATCCATACTCCAGGTCATAGGATTTTTCCAGTGTTTTTCTGGGAAGCTTACCCTTCTTGCGTATCAGGAGCACTCCCTTATGCATATTGTATGCCAGCGTTGAAGCAAAAAGGAAACCTCTTGCCTCGACACCTGCGAGCATATCAAATTCCACTCCTTCAAGCTTTTCGGCAAGGGCATCGACTGCGGCCCTGTATCCGTCCGGGTCTTCAAGTACTCCGGTAACATCCCTGAATATTATTCCCTTCTTGGGAAAATCGGGTATACTGATCACATACTCCTTCAGCTCTTTCATATTACTCCTCCGTGCTTTTCCTATAGTATACCAGCCTGCACTCCGGTTTTCGTTCTCCCCGGAATTCATTTACCGAAACCTGATACATCAGGTCTATTTTTACAATATCCTTTATTGTATCACATTCTTTTTCTCCAGACCATATTTTTATGTCCTGAAAGAGTTCTTCTCCCTGAAATGCTATTACCTCCGAACGGTTTCCGTCCTTATTCTCAAGCTGAAGCCTTAAGGTTGCGCCGTCCTTTCCCATACGTCTTATATTCCGGACAGCCAGTCCCCGCTCGGCAAACATGGGTTTTGGATTACCGTTTCCGAAGGGCTCCAGCTGCTCCAGCTGCTCCGCGAGGTCAAGCGTAACGTAGGAAACCGGCATGGGAACATCCAGGTAAACCTTTTCCACCAGCTGGTCCTCGGTCAGTCCGTCCGCAGCATTGAGCCTGTCCATCAGCGTATACAGGACATCCCTCTTAATGGTCAGTCCCGCAGCCATTTTATGGCCTCCGAAGCGTTCCAGCAGCTCCGATACAGCCGAAAGAGCTTCAAACATATTATATTCAGGTATGGATCTTCCGGAGCCCTTAAGCAGCTCCGGATTGTCTTCCGATTCGGTAAAGACTATCACCGGACGGTAATATCTCTCCCTTAGCCTTCCGGCAACTATACCTGCCAGTGATTCGTGCAGGCCCGGGATGAGCAGGACTATCACGTGATCTCTCTCCGCCGTACCCGATTCCTCAAGGAAGCCCGCTGCCCATTCAACCCCTTCTCTTGTAGCGGTCTTACGGCTTTCGTTAAGCTCCTTCATTTCCTCCGCCAGCCGGTCCGCCTCCTTCGCATCCTCCGTCATCAGCAGCTTCATGGCCTCCATAGCGGAGTTCAGACGTCCCTCGGAATTGATGCAGGGCCCTATGATAAAGCCCAGGTGATAGGCGGTTATCTTTTTCCCGTCAAGCAGCCCTGCAGCGGAAAGCAGCGCCCTGAGGCCAAGGCATCCGGTCTCCGGCATTGTCAGCATTCCTTCTCTGACCACGATGCGGTTCTCGTCCGTGATCGGCATTACATCGCATACCGTACCCAGTGCGACGAATTCCACCAGATACCCCGGCTCCATGGGCCTGCCCATCTGCTCCGATACCACCTGCATCAGCTTATAGGCCACCTCAACCCCGCAGATATCCTTGAAAGGATAAGGATCACCGGGCTGCCACGGATTCACGATCACATCCGCACCGGGCAGCAGCTCCTGAACCTGATGATGGTCGGTTACCACCACCGTCATGCCCAGTTCCTTCGCCCTGTTCACCGCATCGAAGGCAGCTGTGCCGTTATCTGCCGTGAGTATGGTATCCACGCCGTCCTTAGCCGCAGCCTCAACAAGACGCACGTTCATTCCATAGCCGTCCCTTACCCTGTCGGGTATATCATAGCTCACATCTGCGCCAAGTCTCTTCAGCGCCTTCATCAGTACGTAGCAGGAGGTGACTCCGTCCACGTCATAGTCGGAAATGATACGTATCTTCTTTCCTTCCCTGATCTTATCCGCCAGTATCGCTGCAGCTGCTTCACAGTTTTTAAGCAGCTTCGGATCCGGGATATCGGAAAGTGTTCCGTAGAGATACTTCTCCTGTTTTTCCGGAGTATCCTGTCCCCGGTTAACCAGTATCCTTGCCATGACCGGATCTATACCCAGTCTTTGCCCTATTTCCCGGAAATCCGCCCGGAAGGCATGCATATGCCATTCAGTTGTTCTTGCCATATGTTACTCCTTTACGTAATAAAGCCACAGGCTTGCCTGTGGCTTTATTTACAGGATGTGAGCGACCTCTTTTTATGCCTTGGCCGGCTGCTTATTAGCATCCTTATCCGGCGAAGCCTTCTTCCTTCCGATATGCTTCTTCAGGAACAGCCACAGCGGGCCTGTGATGAAGATGGAGGAATACAGACCGCAGAGAAGTCCTGCGATAAGTGTCAGCGTGAACTCCTTAAGTGAAGCAACACCGACAATATAAAGCATAAGTATTGTCGAGAAGGTTGTCAGCGTGGAGTAGATATTTCTCGTCAGTGTCTGTGAAATACTCGTATCCACAATGACATCGTAATCATCCTTCATGCTCTTCAGGTTCTCACGGATACGGTCGAAGATGATGATCGTAGCGTTGATGGAGTAACCTACAATGGTAAGCATACATGCGATAAATGTACCGCCTACGCTCAGATATGCCACGGAATAAACCATGAACACTATCATGACGTCGTGTATGAGCGCGATAACGGCTGCCGCACCGAAGCGTACATCCGAGAACCGGAGGGCAATGTAGATCAGCATCAGTATGGATGCCACTACCACTGCGATGATCGCGTCTCTCTGCATTTCACTTGAGATCGTGCTGCTTATGTTCTGGGAATCGATCTTGTCATCCGTCAGACCGAACTTATCCTCAAGAGCCTTGTTGACAGCCGTACGTGCGGACTCATTCAGCTCAGAGGTCTTGAATACTATCTGATTTGTATTATCAACTGTCTGGATCTGGATGGTGGCAGCCTGAATGCCTGCTGCATCTGCGATCACAGGCGCGATCTCGCTCTCAGCCTCTGCCAGGGTATACTGCTTGTCAAAGGTTACGGTTGTAGATGTACCGCCGCTGAACTCAAGACTGTAGTTCAGCATCTCCCCACGGTGATCCATGTTCTTATTCACAAACATGAAGGCAACACCGCCGACGATAAGGATAATGGACAGTAAGCCGGTAAACTTGAAGGCTCTTGTGAACTTTATTACCTTTCTTGTCTTTGCCTGTCCGTAAAGCTTCTTGTTCGTAACACCCAGATTTGCAAATGCGCCCAGAAGTACACGGGTGATAACAAGTGCCGTGAACATGGAGAGAAGGATACCTAAGATAAGGGTCTTGGCAAAGCCCTTAACCGAACCGGAACCCATCCAGAGAAGAACGACACCTGCGATGATGGTCGTTACGTTGCCATCGAAGATGGCTGAGAAGGCCTTTGAGAAACCGTTCTTGATAGCTGTCTTTACTGTCTTTCCGTCAGCGATCTCCTCCTTGATACGGGTGAAGATGATGACATTTGCATCCACGGCCATACCTATGGACAGGATGATACCCGCTATACCCGGAAGGGTAAGGGAGATACCCAGTGTCTGCAGGAAGAACAGCTCAAGGATAACATATACGGAAAGCGCGATAGATGCAATGAATCCGGGGAAACGGAATACAATGATCATGATCAGGAATACGATACCGAGACCGATCGCACCTGCAAGAAGTGATGTATTAACCGCATCTGTACCCAGCTTCGCGCCTACTACCTGTGAACGGAGTTCACGGAGAGTAAGGGGAAGGGCGCCGATCTTGATGGTGCTTGCAAGGGATTCCGCCTCTTCGTATGAATCAAGACCGTTGATTTCGGCACTGCCGCCGTTGATAGCTTCATTAACATTCGGTGCGCTTACGATCTGGCCGTCATATACGATGTAAAGAGGCTTGCCGACACTTGCGGCTGTAACAGTCGCAAATTTCTTAGCTCCTTCATCTGTAAACTGGAGGGATACTACATTTTCCTTGGTACCCTTCGTCTGATCCTCTCTGATGCCTGCAGTCGCTTCCTTTACATCAGCACCTGTCAGCGCAGCTTCATAAGGTCCGTTGCTGCTGAAGCCTTCGATATTCTCAGAATCGATGAATTCAAGTGTACCGGGACGTCCCAGAGAATCCAGGATCTCGTTCGGGTCATACTTGCTGGTATCTACAGGGATCTCAACAGTAAGACGGTTACTGCCTTCACGGTAAACCTCACCATCGGTACTGTAGTTATCAACTCTTCGCTGCAGCTTGTCCTGTGTTGCTGCGATAGCTGCGTCGGATGCATCATCTTCAACGATCTCATAGGTGACGCTGACGCCGCCCCTAAGATCAAGACCCAGTATAATGTCCTCTGCGCGTCCTGCCTTGTCGGAACCAAGTCCGAAGATAATGGTATATACCATTCCGGCCACGAGCAGAACAAAGATGATCAGGGCCAGCACCGCATTTCTCTTTGCTTTCTTCATGGTTTCACTCCTTAACTACCTGCCGCGGACTTCCTCCGCAGCTTATGTACTGCTTCCGGTTTCCCGGTTAAATATAAGATAAAACCTGTCATTCCTTTCCGGAATGGCAGATATCCTCCACGTCACAGCTTTCCCGGTCTTCGCAGTCCGGGGCCGTTTCCGCAGGTTTTTTCATATCCGCAAGCGCAGCCTTCATCATCAGCGCGCATTCGACTCTCTTACGTTCCAGTTCACAGCCTATATCATAGGCTTCGAGTATCTTACCGTGGAATGAGTATGCATTGGCCGCGCAGCCTCCGCTGCAATAAAATCTCGCAAAGCAGGTTCTGCATTTCTCCTTTGCGTATACATTATTGCATTTGAATTCATCCACTATCTCAGTCTTTTCTATGCCCTTCCATACATCACCCAGACGGAAAGCTTCATTTCCGACGAACTGATGGCAGGGATAGAGATCACCCCAGGGTGTGACTGCAAGATATTCGGTTCCAGAACCGCAGCCGGACAGCCTTTTATACACACATGGTCCGCCTGTAAGATCGATCATAAAATGGAAAAATGTTACCGGATTTCCGCTCCGTGCTTCGTCCACCAGGGTCTTCGCCAGTATATCATACTGTTCGCAGAGCTTCGGCACGTCCTCCTCACGGATCGCATAATCCTCCTCCGGAGGCGCGACCACAGGCTCCATGGAGATAACCTTGAAGCCCTCCCTGATAAATGTCTTTACATCCTCGGCGAAATCAAGATTGTGGTGTGTAAAGGTTCCTCTTATATAATACTCACCATTTCGTTTCTTCTGAAACTCCTTATATTTCGGAAGGATAAGGTCATAGCTGCCCTTTCCGTTCCTCGTCGGACGCATGGCATCATTAACCTCGCGTCTTCCGTCGATGGAGAGTACCACATTCTTCAGCTCTTTATTCGCGAACTCCGTGACCTCATCATTCAGGAGCACACCGTTGGTGGTAAGAGTAAACCTGAAATGCTTTCCGGCCTCCTCTTCCCTTTTTCTTCCGTATGCCACAAGTTCCTTCACAACCTCGAAATTCATCAGCGGCTCTCCGCCGAAGAAATCCACCTCGAGGTTCTTTCGGTTACCCGAATTGGCGATCAGGAAATCAAGCGCTGCCTTGCCCACCTCCGCAGACATCAGCGCTCTGTCGCCATGATATTCGCCCTGCCCCGCAAAGCAGTATTTGCAGGCCAGGTTACAGTCGTGGGATACATTCAGACAGAGGGCCTTGACCACAGTTTTGCGGCGCTTAAAATCTATCACCGCATCCTGATATCTGTCATCGGTAAAGAGCCTGCCGTCGTCCACAAGCTGCTGAACGGCATCGTAGGCTTCGGAGATATCCTCGGGACTCTCCTCCGGGAATTCCCTTTCCAGTTCTGAGATCACGGTCTCCCTCGGCTTATCCTCATAAAGAGCGATCAGCCTGTAGACCAGATCATCCACCACATGCACGGAACCGCTGCATACATCCAGAACGATGTTATAGCCGTTATTCTGAAATTGATGTACCTGTTTCATTACACACTCCGGCAATTAGTATAACTGTCTTCCTACTGATTCTCGCAGCTCTGATTTCCTACCGTACAGGAGGTCTTGCATGCAGACTGGCATGAAGTCTGGCACTCGCCGCAGCCGCCCTTCTCCTGGGTCTCCTGATAAGTTGTTGTTGTAAGTGTTTTGATTCTTTCCATTATAATTATCCTCCTTCAATCCCTTTCATCAGGGCACACATATCGCACATTATAACACATCCGATTGTAAATGCAAACAAAAAAGTTGCGATAGTCCCTGTAAATATGCTATAAATAGGTATGATTACATTTTTATCCGAAAAAAGACCTGTGCCGGACATACGCTTTCGATATCCGGCCAGGATAACTGAAGAGGAAAAACCATGAAAAAAATCCAGATCGAAAGAAAAGAGATCACACGCATAGAGGCCTCCGCATCACAGGGTCTCACAACAGCCCAGGCTGAAGAACGTGTGGCTGCGGGCTATGCCAATCTGCCTGTTGAAGCATCCTCCAAATCCGTTGGCGGGATCATCGCGGAAAATGTTTTTACATACTTTAACCTGATCTTCGCCATCATTGCCGTAATACTTATCGTTGCCGGCAGCTGGCGGGACCTTACCTTCATGCCGATCATCATCTTCAACACCCTCATAGGTATCATCCAGGAGCTGAAATCCAAGTCTACTCTCGATAAGCTTACCGTGCTCAACGCTCCCACTGCAAACGTGGTCCGTGACGGAGAGATAAAAAGTATTCCCTCAGACCAGCTGGTCATCGATGATATCATCGTTTTTAAAGCCGGCGACCAGATCCCTGCCGATGCAGTAGTTATAGAAGGAAAGGTCTCCGCAAACGAAGCGCTGCTGACAGGCGAGGCTGATGAGATCGTGAAGGAATGCGGCGCAGAGCTGATGAGCGGAAGCTTTATCGTATCAGGAAACTGCAAGGCAAGACTCACTGCAGTCGGCGCGGATTCCTACATTTCCAAGCTCACTCTTCAGGCAAAGAAGCAGAAATCCGGAGAGCAGTCGGAGATGATCCGCTCCCTTAACAAGATCGTCAAGATCGCCGGTTTCATCATCATCCCCATCGGCGGCCTGCAGTTTTTCCAGTCCTACGCGATAAACAATCTTACCTATCAGGAAAGTATCCGGGCGGCTGTTGCCTCCGTTATAGGAATGATCCCCGAGGGACTCTTCCTTCTCGCCAGCATCACCCTTGTGCTCAGTACCGTGCGCCTTGCCGGCAAAAAGGTTCTTGTGCATGATATGAAATGTATAGAGACCCTGGCCCGCGTAAATGTGCTATGTGTGGATAAAACCGGTACCATAACCGAGAATACCATGAAGGTCACGGATTTTATCCCCGTGGAGGGACAGGACCGCGATGAGATACACGATCTCCTCTGTGATTTTGCCGCCGCCCAGTCAGCCGACAATATCACCATGGCCGCGCTGAAGGATTATTTCACAACCCCCACGGATGCCAATATCGTAGGACATACCGATTTCTCATCAGAGTTTAAGTACTCAAGTGTTACACTTGAGAAAGCATCCTATGTACTTGGCGCTCCCGAGTTCGTACTGAGAGAGGAATACCAGAATTACCGTGAAGAGATCGAGCTTCACAGCCGCCGCGGCTATCGTGTTCTTGCCTTCGCGGAATATGACGGAACTCCTGACGGAAAGGCTCTGACCGCAAAATGCCATGCCAGGGCGCTGGTACTGATAACGAATCCCGTCCGGAGCACGGCGCCTGCGACCTTCAGCTTCTTTGAGCGTGAAGGCGTTACTGTAAAGGTCATCTCCGGCGATAACCCCATTACCGTATCAGAGGTAGCAAAACAGGCAGGTGTCAACGGCGCCGAAAAATATGTGGATGCCTCCACACTTACAACAGACGAATCCATAAAGAAGGCCGTGGAAACCTATACGGTATTCGGACGCGTTACGCCTGAACAGAAACGCAAGTTCGTCAAGGCTCTTCAGGAGCACGGTCACACAGTTGCGATGACCGGTGACGGTGTCAATGATATCCTTGCCCTTAAGGATGCCGACTGTTCCGTAGCCATGGCTTCGGGAAGCGAGGCCGCAGTTCAGGCCGCCCAGCTTGTGCTTCTGGATTCCGACTTCGTACACATGCCCGAGGTCGTTATGGAAGGCCGTCAGGTAGTAAACAATATGGAGCGTTCGGGAAGCCTCTTCCTTGTGAAGAACATTTTCTCCCTGCTGCTCTCACTGCTTACCATAGGCTTTGCGGTGGTCTATCCTCTGACCCCCTCACAGCTGACACTGATAAGCGCCTTTACCATCGGACTCCCCGCATTCATGCTGTCCCAGGTTCCCGATCATTTCCTGATCAGAGGACACTTCATGAAAAATGTCATGCTGCGTGCATTACCAGCCGCACTGACGGATGTTCTGATAGTCCTTGCGATGGTATTCTTCGGTCAGCAATTCGGCGTTACTCAGGAAGAGATCCAGACAACCTCCGCGATCCTCCTCTGTATCGTGGGTATCATGATCATAGTAAAGATATCCAGGCCTCTTACGAATTACAAGCGTTCCGTTATCCTGCTCTGTGTGGCACTGATCATCTTCAGCTTCAGAGCGCTGCATAATGTATT
>ONWK01000070.1 GCA_900321505.1 uncultured Eubacteriales bacterium | reverse complement strand
ATATCGGAGGTAAAAAAAATGGCTCGTATTTCAGGTGTGGATTTACCGAGAGAGAAGCGCATTGAGATCGGTCTGACTTACATTTACGGTATAGGTCTTTCCACCTCAAAGAAGATCCTTGAGAGCGCCGATGTAAATCCGGACACAAGAGTTCGTGATCTGACGGATGATGAGGTTCGCCGGATCAGTGATGTTATCAATGAGACAGTAACCGTCGAAGGTGATCTTCGTCGTGAGACTGCGCCTAACATCAAGCGTCTGCAGGAGATCGGTTGTTATCGTGGTATCCGTCACAGAAAGGGACTTCCGGTTCGTGGTCAGAACACCAAGAACAATGCCCGTACAAGGAAGGGTCCGAAGAAGACGGTAGCAAACAAAAAGAAGTAATATCGGAGGATAAAAATCGATGGCACAGAAGTCTACGAAGAAAGTTGCAAAGAAGCGTAATCGTAAGGTCGTTGAGCACGGACAGGCACATATCCAGTCTTCTTTCAATAATACGATCGTTACGCTTACAGACGCTGAGGGTAATGCCCTTTCCTGGGCAAGCGCAGGCGGACTTGGCTTCAGAGGTTCCAAGAAGTCTACTCCCTATGCTGCACAGATGGCAGCAGAGACAGCTGCAAAGGCAGCTGCTCCCTATGGATTAAAGACACTGGATGTAATGGTTAAGGGTCCGGGTTCCGGACGTGAGGCTGCTATCCGTGCACTTGCTGCACAGGGCCTTGAGGTACTTACCATTAAGGACGTAACACCCGTTCCCCATAACGGATGCCGCCCGCCCAAGAGAAGAAGAGTCTGATTTAGGAGGATAAAAACGATGGCAATTAACAGAACGCCGATTCTGAAGAGGTGCCGCTCTCTTGAGCTGGAACCCGCATATCTTGGTGTAAATAAGAAATCTCACAGAAAGTCTACACGTTCCAACCGGAAGGTTTCCGAGTACGGACTGCAGCTTCGTGAGAAGCAGAAGGCTAAGTTCATTTACGGTGTACAGGAGAAGCCCTTCCGTAATCTTTATGAGAAGGCAAGCCGTATGCCCGGTCTGGTAGGTACAAACCTTATGACCATGCTTGAGCTTCGTCTGGATAATATCATTTTCCGTATGGGATTTGCACGCACACGTCGTGAGGCACGTCAGGTTGTAAGCCACCGTCATGTACTGGTTAACGGCAAGATCGTAAATATCCCTTCATACAGAGTTGAGCCCGGTGATACCATCGAGATCAAGGAGAAGTCCAAATCTCTTCAGAGATTCAAGGATATCGTTGAGGCAAACGGTGGTGTTGCTGTTCCGGCATGGATGGAAGCTTCCTCAGAGACTCTTTCCGGAAAGATCAATGAGAAGCCGCTTCGTGAGCAGATCGATGTACCTGTAAACGAGACGCTTATCGTCGAGTTGTATTCCAAGTAAAATTCATAGTAGCTATTCAGCGCTTTCTGTACCGGATGCGTGGCATCCGGTGCGAAGGCCGGGAGAATATAATCCATTAGGAGGAAAAGCATGTTTGAATTTGAAAAGCCCAGAATTGAGATTGAGGAAATCTCTGAAGATAATAAGCATGGACGGTTCGTTATCGAGCCGTTGGAGCGGGGCTATGGTACGACTTTGGGTAATTCCCTTCGTCGAATCATGCTGTCTTCCCTTCCGGGTACCGCAGTCAGCTTTGTAAAGATCAAGGGTGTTCTGCATGAGTTCAGTTCCATTCCCGGAGTTAAGGAGGATGTGACGGAGATCATAATGAACATTAAAGAGCTCCACATCAAGAATAATTCCTCCAGTCCGGAGCCGAAGATCGCTTATATCGAGGCTTCAGGTAACTGTATTGTTACAGCAGCAGACATCAGAACAGATCAGGATATCGAGATCATGAATCCGGATCTGGTGATCGCACATTTAAGCGGTCCCGAAGCGTCGCTTGAGATGGAACTGATGATCCGTAACGGAAGAGGGTATTCCAGTGCGGATAAGAACAAGGAGTTTGATTCTGCTATCGATCAGATAGCCATTGACTCCATTTTCACGCCGGTTGAGCGTGTAAATATGACAGTCGAGAATACGCGTGTAGGTCAGATCACTGACTATGACAAGCTGACTCTTGATGTATACACCAACGGAACACTTGCACCGGATGATGCTGTAAGCCTTGCAGCAAAGGTACTGTCCGAGCATCTGGCACTTTTCATCGACCTTTCCGAGAGCGCTCAGAAGATCGATGTCATGGTTGAGAAGGAAGAAGAGGATAAGGGTAAGGCTGTTACCATGTCCATCGATGAGCTGGAGCTTTCAGTTCGTTCCTACAACTGCCTGAAGCGTGCAGGTATCAATACGGTTAAGGAGCTCTGTGACAAGACTCCTGAAGAAATGATGAAGGTACGTAATCTTGGACGCAAGTCACTGGATGAGGTACTTGGCAAGCTGAAGGAGCTTGGCCTTTCCCTGAATATGGGCGAGGAATAAAACCATATTAAAACTGAGAGCTCAAAGCGTGTCATCATGAGCACATTGAAGGAGCTCAGCACTATACCCCTTAAGCTGAATAACAGTAGGCAAAGGGAAGACCCGTTAAGGGTAGGAAGGATATATAAAAATGGCAATGTACAGAAAGTTAGGCAAGAAGAGTGACCAGAGAAAGGCACTTCTCCGTAACCAGGTAACACAGCTTATCTATCACGGCAAGATCCGTACAACCGAAGCACGTGCAAAGGAAGTTCGTAAGATCGCTGAGAAGCTTATCACCATGGGCATCAAGGAGAAGGATAACTTTGAAGAGGTTACCGTTAAGGCTAAGGTTGCCCGTAAGGATAAGGACGGCAAGCGTGAGAAGCATGTAGTAGACGGTAAGAAGGTAACACTTTACGATGAGATCGACAAGAAGGTTAAGAAGGATCTTCCCAGTCGTCTGCACGCACGTCGTGAGATGCTCAAGGTACTTTATCCTGTAGTTGAAATGCCTGCAGAGAATGCAGGAAAGAAGAAGGCTATCAAGAAGGTTGACCTTGCTGAGAAGCTCTTCACAGATATCGCAGTTAAGTACGCAGGAAGAAACGGCGGATACACACGTATCGTTAAGATCGGACCCAGAAAGGGTGACGGCGCCATGGAAGTATTCCTGGAGCTCATCTAATCGAATAAACTGCTTATTTCAGGGGATACCGCAAATGTGGTACCCCTTTTTTTATCGTTACACAGATGCCTCCGGGTGGCCATGCTGAAAATGGTTGAGGATGTCCCCATAGATTGGTATAATGTGATGACAGGGTAAAAAGATCTGAATGACGGGAGCCGGAGAATTCGGAAATGGGTTTTTCAATTAAGATGATCGATCTTGAGCTGAATAATGTGCCGGGAGTACGACTGAACATGGAGATCATGGCAGGAGAGAGGATCGGGCTTACGGGTTTGAACGGAGTGGGAAAGAGTTCCCTGCTCCGTTATCTGTCGTGCCTTGAGAGACCTGCAGCCATGGGGCAGCTTCTGCTTAACGGAAATGATCCCTTTCACGCCCATGACATGGATAAGCTGAGGGGTGAGCTGGCTTACCTTCTGCAGGAACCGGAACAGGGAATAGTATTCAGCAGGGTTTCGGAGGATGCTGTGTTTGGGCCTGAGAATCTCGCTGTAGAACCGGAGATCATCAGAAAACGCTGGAAAGGACTCTCAGGGAGATTACTGAATAACAGACAGCAGTACTCCGGAGATAATACAAAACCCGGTGCATTGGTCAAAGCAGGCAGCTTCGGAGATCGGGATTTTCGCAGCCTTTCGGGCGGACAGAAGCAGAAGGCTGCACTGGTATCCGCGCTTATGATGCGCGCACCTCTCCTCCTTCTGGATGAACCCTTCTCCATGCTCGGTAAAACCGAAGCAGCGGACATACTTACATTTATCCTGGGAATGACAAAACGTCTTGAACAGACTATGGTGCTTGTAAGCCATGATCCCGGGGCACTCAGGAAAATGGACCGTGTGATTTCCTTTGAGGAAAAGGGGCTGAGGGAGATCTGTTTCAGAAAGGGCAAATGGATATACAGGGATGACGGCAGCGGATATGAGCTCTTTCCGGAGTATGATGTGACGGATCCCGGGAAGAGTAAGGAACCGGATCCGGATACCGATAAAAAAAGATCTCAGGTCGGAAAGGTAATCAGGGTAGGAAGCTCGGAGCTGAAAATCCCGCAGGTAAGAGACAGGCAGGAGAACGAGGGGAAGGAAGCAGTGCCTGAAGAAGATACAGATGAGGCTTTGATCAATCCCAAACTCATACGTGTTGAGGGCGTGGATACGGTTGAGGTCTTCTCGCCGGTCATTTCGATGGAGGGAGTAAACTTCCGCTACGGCAACGATCAGGTGATCGGGAATTTTTCAACGGCTGTATATCCGGGAATCTACTATGAACTGACCGGAGGAACGGGCTGCGGCAAAACTACATTATGTAAACTAATGAACGCAACGCTCCTTGCTGACAGCGGACATATTATTGTAAAAGGGATAAAGCTGCCGGTAAAGGAAGGAACTGTGAACCGGCGAAATAACATACAGGAGAAGGAGTCGTTGAGGCTGCTGCGGAGGATAGTTGGTTATGTAATGCAGCATCCGGAGGATCAGCTTTTTGCCTCGACGGTATTGGATGATGTTATGTTCGGGCCGCTGAGATCAGGCAAGGATAAGAATGCCGCAAGGCAGGATGCCGAAGATGCGCTTATGCTCCTGGGACTGGATCGTGAGTTATGGAAGAAGCCGCCGGAGAAGCTTTCCGGAGGAGAAAAAAGGAGAGCTGCGATCGCCGGAGTTCTTGCAATGAAACCGGAAGTCTTTATTCTGGATGAACCCTTTGCCGGACTGGATATCGAGGGGACGGAGCTGCTTAAGGCAGTACTTAGGGAATATGTGAGAATGGGAAGGACTGTCATAGTAACGTCTCACGGAGAACGGCCGTAGATTTCCGCTCCCCTGATCATTACAAAATGCAGCTGCATGGCTGCAGATATATTCATTTCACTGAAATAACGCATCAAAAGCCCGGGAGAGGGTTTTCCCCGGGGATCACGATTTATATGACTGAGGTATAAGGCATGGATCATGAGACCGACCGCGGACAGCATAAGGGAGCGCTGCTCACCGTAATGGATCCGCGCTGCAAACTATATATTATGATCATTTATGTGGTCCTTGTACTGCTTTCACATGATGCGGTCATGCTGGCGGGCGCAAGTGCACTGCTTCTTATTGCGTGGCTGAAATCAGGCGTGTCAGTGATATCCCTGCTCAGGTCGGCAAGGAGTGTGCTGGTGATACTTGTCATAACGGAGCTGTTCAGTCTCATATGGGCAGCGCCGGCGACTGTCGGATTGACTTTCTGGAAACTGACGCTTATCACATTTATGTCGGTGCTCTTTTCAAAAACCACTGAGCCGAGGGACATTCTGGACGGACTCCGGTGCGGCTTCCCTATCACCGAGGGAGCGGCCATGTCCTTTGCCATAGCCTTTGATTTCCTGCCGCAGCTGGGCAGGGAGATGGAGGAGCTTAAAGCGGCGGCGGTCTCAAGAGGTGCAGCCCTGGAATACGGCAGTGTACCGGAGCGTATCCGTGATTATCTGACATTGATCATACCGCTTTTCCGGAGAACATTGAAGCATGCCGGGCAGCTGGGAGATGCAATGGATCTGAGGGGATATGATTCGGGAGCAAAGAGATCACGCATTGAGCCATTGAAATACAGGAGAGCGGATCAACTGGCCTTTCTGCTTATTGCGGTTTTTGCAATACTGATGATTGTTTGGAGATTTGTGTTCTCCTGACGGGGGTGTATATGGCGTACGAGCTAAACTGGGATAGCGTTGTACCTGATGAAAACGGGAAAAGTCCTTTTGCAGATGGAACAGGTGTACATGAAATGCCGGGCGGTCCTGAAGCGGGTTTACTGCCGGATTGGATGTCAAAGGCAGATGCGGGGTACAGCGATACATTTAATAAACTGAAAAAAGAAATGGATTTTGTATACGGTCGATATAAGGATCAGCTGGCAGATCTGCCTAAGAGAAAGCTTGCGCTGAAACGGGAGCTGAAGGGGGATATCCTGAAGCTTGCATCAGTGACCGTAATTATACCTCTTGCATGGTATATCCTGGAAAAAATCTTTTTGCATCTGGGGACGATATCCGGCTTTTTTGCGGCATTATTTTTAATCGTGAAGATACTGTCATTTCCGCTGCTGATCATATGCTACTTCTTTGGCCTGCCGCCGGCGCTGCGGGATTTTTTCAACTGTGCATTCAGATACCGGGTTCTGAATATTTCCGGTCAATATGATGTATATCGGGAAAAAAAGGAAATTATCTCATTTGACGAGGAAGAACATTTCCTGCGTTTTACGATCGGAAAATTCGAAAGGTTTTATGAAAGGATCGGGGCGGAAGGATTGAATACGGTCGGCGGAGGAGAGAAGATGATATCCCTGGATGAGCTGACCCCTAAGCAGAAGGAAACTCTGGCGGAGATGAGGGAGCTCACGGTATTTCACGATGTTCAGGCGCGGCCGGGACAGGAAAGGGTCAGTGCAGGCTGGAAGTCACTGCTGCTGGGATTCTGTATACTTATGTGCGTCTTTTACTTTGTGCTCTATGTCATCGGCGCGGGCATGAGTATAGAATAAAGTGAGGAACCGACGGGGCAGGTTCTGCCGGTAGTTGTCTCCGGCGGGAATTAATGGAGAAATGATATGGAACAGAAACACCGGGTGAGGCTTGTTGTGGCCTATGACGGTACAAATTACAGCGGTTGGCAGCTGCAGCCGAACGGCATTACCATTGAAGAGGTCCTGAACCGGGAACTGACGCGGCTCCTGGGCGAGGAGATACGGGTGATCGGCGCTTCGAGGACCGATGCTGGCGTTCATGCCCTCGGAAATGTTGCGGTTTTCGATACTTCCACCCGCATTCCTTCCGGGAAAATCTCATATGCTCTAAACACGAGGCTGCCGGAAGATATCAGGATACAACTCTCCGAGGATGTGGCGGAGGATTTTCATCCCAGACACTGTGATTCGGAAAAGACCTATGAATACCGTATCTGGAACCACAGCTTTGCAAATCCGATGGAGAGACTGTACAGTAAATTCTGTTATTATCCGTTGGATATTGAAAAAATGAGACAGGCTGCCGGGGT
>ONWK01000031.1 GCA_900321505.1 uncultured Eubacteriales bacterium | reverse complement strand
GTATTATGAGGAAGGCAGTACGGAGGCGGTTGAGGAATATATAGACAAAATGCAGACCCTGGTGTTCCAGCAATCCCAGGGCATACTATTTCGTCTTTACATAGCAGGTCCGGACTGGATCTATGTGCCGGAAACCGATGTCCCGACGGGTTATAAGCCATCCGATCAGGACTGGTTCAAGGGAGCTATGGATTATCCGGGAAAGCTGTATTTCGCCGATCCCTATCATGACCGGATCACCGGCGTTCTCTGCTGTACCCTTTCCATGCGTCTTGTGAGCCATGATGGTATCGTCATAGGCATGGATATGCTGCTTTCGGGTGTTCAGGAGTATATCTCCAAAATGGCCGGTGAGAATAACAGTAAGGCCATGATAGTTACGGATCAGGGCATGATCGTCGGATATAATGACGCAAACTATGCGGGGATCAAGCTTTCGGCAGCATTTCCGGAATATGACAAGGTGCTCGGCAAGATCATCAAATCTTCGGAGGACAGTAATTTCTTTAAGGTCGATGTGGAGGGCGAGGAGGTTACCGCCATCTATTCGAAGATGAAGAATGACTGGTATATGGCGGTCTTTCTCACTGATAAAGACCTTTACGGTGACGCCATCGCCTACCGCTGGGCAAATATTATAGTAAATATCCTGCTGTTCCTTTTTATAGTGATATCTTTCATAGCCAGCTCCAGAAACCGGATCAAGGCTCAGGAAGCACTGAAAAGCCGGGAGGCCTTTATCGGCGGTATACTCAACAGACTGCATGATCCCCTGGGCAATATACTCCGGCTCAGTGATATGGAGCGTTTCAACAACTCCAATGATATCAAGGCTGATATGGCGGATATCAAGGCTTCCGGTCTTCAGGTAAAGGAAATGATGGATAACCTTCGTTCCTATTCCACCATTGTTTCCGGGGAGACCGGTGATATTTCGGAAAAGAAAAAGCAGCGGCATGAGCTGGCCCAGGTCATCAAGCGTTTCAGAAATGTGATCATCGTCATACTGATACTTATTTCCGGTATCAGCATGTTCTTCTATGTGAGGAACAGGGGAAGCGTGGTACGGGAGACTGTGCTTTCGGACCTTAATGATTTTGCGATGGAGCTCACACAGTGGAAAATGGAGCAGAGCACCATACTGGATATGTTTACCGATATAATCGAGTCTCAGCCGCAGATACTGGAGGATTACGACAGCGCCGTAGCCTGGCTGAAAAGGATGTCACAGAATTATGAATCCTGTTCCATGTGCTATATAGCAAACCCCAACGTCGAACATACGATCATTTCCAATACCGGATGGGTTGCCGATGAAGACTTTGATTTTACCGAACGTCAATGGTATAAGGATGCATATAACAGTTATCCAAATCAGGTGATCTCTGAACCGTATTATGAGGAGTCAGGGGGCAATTACTGTATCACCATCGCACAGGCAATGTTTGATGAGGAGCGGAATTACCTCGGTGTGTTCGGAATAGATGTATACCTTGATAAGCTCGTTGATATCTTTGATTCGGAAGTATACGACAACGAGTATGCATTTCTTGTGGACAGCAACGGATATATCATGAACCATCCGAATAAAGATTATCAGATGTCCATCGATAATCAGGTAAATATCACCGATACGCCTTATTCGGGAGCATTTCTTGCGGCATATCTCGCGACAGACACCGAGGGTGAAAATGTAAGACGTATTACCGATTATGACGGTACATACAGCTTCTGTGTCTGCAGGATGGATTCTACCAAATTCGGTGTTGTAATGGTAGGTAAGTTCTGGGTATGGTACAGGGAGATCATTTTCTACTGCATAGTATATCTGGTATTCATTGTTGCCAGTATAATAGCGGTTATCATACTGCTCAACAGGGTTATCCGTTCCCAGGCGGAAATGAACAGGGAGCTTTCGATAACGGCGGACAGGGCGATGGCAGCGGGACAGGCCAAATCGGACTTCCTGGCACAGATGAGTCATGAGATCAGAACGCCTATCAATGCCGTTATCGGTATGGACGAAATGATACTCCGGGAGAATGAGAATCCGGAGATCAGGGAATATGCCGAGAATATCAAGAGCGCGTCGCAGACACTGCTCACCCTGATCAATGGTATCCTGGATTTCTCCAAGATCGAGAGCGGAAAGATGGAGATCCTCCAGGTGCGGTATGAGACGCTGGATATGATCGATAATCTTGTAAATATGATCTCTGACAGAACCGAAAAGAAGGGTCTGAATCTGATACTGAATATAGATCCGACACTGCCCAGATCCCTGTTCGGTGATGATGTACGTATACGGCAGGTAGTAACGAATCTTCTGACCAATGCCGTGAAATACACCCAGACCGGTGATATAACGCTTTCGATCTGGGGCAGCCGCGGCGTCGGTAAAGAGGATTATACACTTAGGGTAGCTGTAAAGGATACCGGAATAGGTATCAAGCCCGAGGATATGGAAAAGCTTTTCCAGTCCTTCCAGCGTCTGGATGAAGAAAGGAACAGAAATATCGAGGGTACCGGACTCGGAATGTCCATTGTACAGGGACTGCTTTCCATGATGGGAAGCAAGCTGAATGTGGAGAGTGAATACGGGGTAGGTTCAACATTTTCCTTTGAAATTGAGCAGAAGATCATCGACGGTTCCGAGATCGGAGAATATAACCGCATGAGAAGCAGGGAAGAGCATGAGAAGGTTCCGCGCAAGACTCTGATGATCAGGGATGCTGAGATCCTTGTGGTGGATGACAATGAAATGAACCTTAAGGTTGCCCGGGGACTGCTAAAGCGGTATGGAGTCGTACCGGATCTCTGCTCCAGCGGAAGGCGCAGCCTGGATATGATACGGGAGAAGAGGTATGATCTGATCCTCATGGATCATATGATGCCGGGTATGGATGGCGTGGAGGCACTGAAGGAGATCAGAAAGCAGAACCTCACACCGGAGGATACGCCGATAATCGCCCTTACGGCAAATGCCATTCTCGGGGCGAGGGAGGAATATCTTGCCTACGGATTTAAGGATTATCTGTCCAAGCCCATAGATATAGAGGCTCTTGAGGATATGCTGATAATGAACCTCCCGGAGGATAAGCGGTACTATAAGGAGGATGTACCGGAAGAAGCCGTAACGGAAGCAGCAAAGCCGGCAGGTCAGGAGACGGAAAGATCTGCGGAAGCTGAGGCAGGGATTTCTGCGGAGACAGCCGAAACGGCTGCTGAAGCGGCTGCAGATACGGCGGATAAGCCTGCGGAAGTTAAGGCGGAGGAAGCTTTGGCGGCCGGAGTGCAGGCTGAGGAAGTTTCGTCAGCAGGAATGCAGGCTGAAGAGGCGGGTTCCTTCGTGGATAAGCTTGCGGCAGCGGGCTTCAATATTGAAGGCGCTCACAGCTACACCATGGATGATGACGAATTCTATCTTGAACTGTTGGAAACCTATGTAAACGGTGCACAGGAAAAGGGGGAAGGCATAAAGAAATTCTACGATGAAAAGGACTGGAAGAATTATCAGATCGCGGTACACGGACTGAAGAGTTCTTCAAGAACTATCGGAGCGGACCGGCTGGCGGACCTTGCTTATGAGCAGGAACTGGCAGCAAAGGAAGAAAATGTAAGTACCATCGATGAAGGCGTAGATAAACTCCTTGAAGAATTCCGTAAGATTACGGAGGAGATAAAAGGAGCGATAAAATGATGATAGGGTCAAAAGGTCCGTGCGATGCGCTTGCGCAATCGCACGAGACCTTACTTGACCCGCCGAACACGAATGGCGT
>ONWK01000188.1 GCA_900321505.1 uncultured Eubacteriales bacterium | reverse complement strand
AAGATTCCCATCATTAACAGGGATATCATTCGATATTGTCGAATAAAATATGATTCTGTCACTAAACGAAAGTCTGTTATATGCATTTTGTACATGGATCCGAAAACGGGGGATTTTGTTTCTATGCGGGACCGGATTTTGTTATAATAGCCACGGGATCGTGATTTATATTTAAATGGTCATGACAGGCCGTGGTTCGTAACCACGATGGGCCAACACGTTAGGAATGGAGATAAATGAAAATGAAGAAATATATATTTCAGGATCTGGATGGGACGATCACTGATTCGGCAGCTGCGATCCTTACTTCTGCAGCGTATGCGCTGAATCAGCTGGGGATCAATGACGAGGATCCGGAGAAGAAAAGGGCATTTATCGGACCGCCTCTTACCTTGGGTTTTGGAGAACTCTATGGACTATCCGGGGAGACGCTGAAGGAGGCTATCCGGCTTTACAGAGAATACTATGTGGGCGGCGGATATAAAGATGCGCCGATTTATGACGGTATTGAGGAGGTTCTGCTCAGGCTTCGTGATGAGGGCCGGATCCTCATGATCGTTACCTCTAAGCCGAAGCATATCGCCCAGATGGTGGCGGACTACCATAAAATGGAGAGGTACCTTTCAGCGGTGATCGGACCGGTGGATGAGAAGACGAAGGCAGGGAAAGAGGATCTGATCGAGACAGCGGCGAAGGAAGTGATCCGCCAGCTGGGGGATGATACTCTTACGGTTTCCGATATTTATCGGGATGCCGTCATGATCGGTGACCGGAAATATGATATGGAGGCAGCAAGGAATCTGGGACTTATGGCCATCGGGGCACTCTATGGTTACGGGACCCGGGAAGAGCTGCAGCTTGCAGGTGCTGACTATATCGCGGAAACACCGGCGGAGATTGCAGGATTTCTTGCAGACTGAGGCCAGGTAGGACAGGTGATTGTTGATGGGGTTATGAAACCGGCCGGCTTTTTTGAATCGTTATGTCAGGGTTGGATGAGATGAAGGACAATAGTAAAGGGGAAGCGCATGATAACGATACAGAGGGTGAATTATAAAACAGATAACTGTTATATCGTTGCAAATGGCAGGAAAGCCATTCTTGTAGATACCTGCAGCGGGGAGGCTTATGACACTGTACTGGCGGAATGCAGCAGGTACGAGCTGCAGCTGGTGGTGCTGACGCATGTGCATTTCGATCATGCGGAAAATGCGGCCAGGATCGCGAAGCAATTTGATATACCGGTTGCATATCATAAAGCAGATGAGGAGCTTTTTGATAACTTTGACCTTCAGCCCCTGATGTCATATGGGCCGGTGGGGAAGACGGTGCTGGGACTCTCCATGAAAACGCTACGGAACACGGTCCTTCAGAAACCGGAGAAGATCATTTACATCAGGGAAGGAGATGATCTTCGCGCCTATGGTATCCCCGCAAAGATCCTGGAGCTGCCGGGTCATACGAAGGGATCCATAGGTGTGGATATCGCAGGGCAGGGACTGATCGTGGGAGATGCGCTGGATAACTGGATCTCTCCGGCAACCGGTCATTTGTACAGTGACCCGGAGGAGCTGAGGAGAAGCGCAGAGAGGATTCAGGCCCTGGGCAGGAGAAAGGTCTATTATGGCCATGGAAGACCTACCTGGAACGTCGCAAAACCTCTGGCTGAGAAGACTTCGCTGCGGGAGAAGAAGAATCCGGACAGGAAGGCCCTGATCGTTATCGACCTGCAGAATGATTATCTCTGGGAACAGAGAAAGCCCATGTTTACATATGATACGGAGAAGCTGGTGGGAGCGGTGAATGAGGCGATCGTATCATATAAGGAAAAGGGATATGATATAATTTACATCGCACATATCCTTCCGGATATTCCTACAAATAAGAAGTTTATCGGGTTTTCCATCAAGGGAACGCCCGGGGCGGAGCTCTATGACAGGCTGGATATCGTGTCGGAGCTGTACTTTGAAAAACATTTTTCCAATTCATATACCTCGGCGTCCTTCCGAAAGCATATGGAGGAACAGAAATATTCGGAGGTGGTATTGTGCGGCCTGGATGAATGCGGGTGCGTAGGCGCTACTGCAAAGGGCGCAGTGAAGGACGGGTCACGTGTATACATGCTGGAGCATTGTATAGGCTGCCGGTTCCCGGAAAATAAGGTTCGGAAGCTTCGAGCGGAACTGAAAGAACTCGGTGTAACCTATATCTGATCGGAATCCTGAAATGAAATAAATAAGCAGAATAACCAACCGGTTTAAAACTGAATGTTTTGCAGATGAGAGGTGTTTTCCGAAATGAAAGAACAGAGATTATATTGTGGCATTTCTGCAATCGGAGGATGACAGATTAATGAATATTGAATTGGTTCCGGCTGAAAAAGAGGATATTGCAGAGATTTGGAAGATGCAGGTGGAAGCTTTTCAGGAGCTGCTGGACAGGTATCAGGATTATGATACAAACCCTGCGGCTGAAGGTGTTGACCGGATTCGGGAAAGGTACGATCAGCCGGATTCAGTCTATTATTTCATTGTGGACGGACATGAAAGGGTTGGTGTGATCCGTGTCATCGACAAAAAGGACGGGAGCAGGAAAAGGATTTCTCCGATCTGGATCATGCCGGCATATCAGGGCCGGGGATATGCACAGCAGGCGATCCGGAAGGCAGAGGAGCTTCACGGTTCAAAAAACTGGAGCCTGGATACGATCCTCCAGGAAAAAGGAAATCTGTATCTGTACGAAAAAATGGGTTATCATAAGACCGGCAAAGTTGAGCATATCAATGACAGGATGGATATTGTTTTTTATGAGAAAGAATGAGCCGATATGCGGAAGGGAGGCACGAACATGGATTTTTATACGGTGATCGAGACAAGAAGAACAATCCGTGATTTTGAACAAAAGGAGATTCCGGACGAGGCCATAACAAGGATTCTTTCAGCAGCCTTAAAGGCGCCGACAAATGATCACATGAGAGACTGGCATTATATTGTGATCAGTGACAGGGCTGTGGCTGCAAAACTCCTGGATATCGTTCCCAGGGGGATATCTGACGAAGATATGGATCGACTGATCATCAACTGGAACCTGAGTGATACTCTTCAACAGGAGTGCTACAGGGATGCGGTTCCGAAGCAGTACCGGATGCTCTTTGATGCGTCCCGGATCATCGTGCCGCTTTTGAAGCAGAAGGTTGATATCCTTCATCCGGAGAATGTGTCGCATCTGAATGGTTTT
>ONWK01000040.1 GCA_900321505.1 uncultured Eubacteriales bacterium | reverse complement strand
TGCCTTTACCTTCTTTCCGAGTTCGAGAAGATCGTCCCAGTCGGAAGGCACCTCACAGCCATATTTATCCAGCAGATCCTGATTATAATAAAATGTATGGGTGTTCATAGCAATGGGGAGGGCATTCAGTACACCGTTGCTCTCGCCGTATCCCAGCTCCTCCTCAGTGAAATTATCAAGATCTATATAGTCCGAAAGCTTGCGAAGATCATAAAAGCCCTCTCCGTCCGGTGAATATTCCTTCAGCCATGCGAAATTGATCTGCATGACATCCGCCTCATTGTGGGACTCCATCCAAACCTTGTTGCGCTTCTCATAACCGTTCCAGACACCGTAGCGGTAATTCACCTTCAGCTCCGGATGCCTTTCCTGAAAAAGATCCACGCCCTCCATGGTATATTTATGGCGGCCGTCATTTCCCCACCAGGACATGGTTATCTCTATCTCGCCCTCTCTTGTGGTCATCTTTTCATTCAGTTTTGCGCGCCTGCTAAGCAGGAATACCACGATCAGGCTTGCCACCGTGAAGAAGAGGACAAGCAGGATCATCAGCATATTTTTGCCCTTAAACATGCATATCCTCCTTTCCCTCTTCATAGACGGTATACTGTGACTTACCTGCTCTCTTGGAAATGTAAAGAGCATAGTCGGCTTTCTTGTAGATCGATTGGAAATCCTCCTTTACGCCGTCTTTATTCTCTGTTCGAACCGCAGTTTCTTCCGATGTAACATAGATACCGGAACTGACAGAGAGCTCACATTTCTCATGCTCCCTTTTGAATTCCGACGTAAAGGCCGACATAACCTTATCCATCTGCTCGGTCACTGTCTGCATAACTATCTTTCTCGCGCGGCTGACAGCCTCAGCCATGCTGCCCTCCTTTTCGAAGGAAACGGCACACTCGGTATAAACGGCAAATTCATCACCGCCTATACGTCCTATCAGCGTATCCTGATCGTAGCTTTTTCTCAGGAGCTCACCCACGCGAATGATAACCTGGTCCCCGTAGGCATGTCCCAGGCGGTCATTTATAAGCTTGAAATTATCCATATCCATGATCACGAATACGGAAAGGTCGCCCTTCTTCTTTTCTGTAAGGCGGCTCTCGATCGTCTCCTGGAAGGCCGTCTTGTTCATCACTCCGGACAGGCGGTCCATTTCCGCCTTTTCATGAAGGGAGGTAACCATGCTGTCCATGGGGCGTGAAAGATTCCTGATAAGAAATACTCCCACCAGCACGAAGATCACAGCCATGACTATGGAAACCCTGAAGATAAAAGTGCGCAGATCATGGTTTTCACGAAGGATGCTGTCCAGCGGGACAGAACAGATAACCCTCCAGCCATTCTCGCATTCATTTGAATTCAGGATAAGATCATCGGTAACAGCGCTGCTGCTGAGTCTGCGTTTTTCATCGGCCCCGGGCTTCTCTCCCCTGAATACCGAAAGGATATTCTCAGGCAGAGTCTTTCCTATCTCTCCCGTATCGGAGGAGTACATGACAACATCCTCGTCATTCACAAGCCGTATGGTCATCTCCTGCAGCTGTTCCGGATGTACAAAAACCGAAGAAAGCTCGCGGGTGTAGGTGGAAGAAACCAGTATCGCATTGGGATTCAGCCTCTTGATATAATATATACAGTCCGTTTTCCCTCCGATGCCGAAGCACCAGCCGTCATCCGTCTTCGGATTTACCGCATAGGCGGAAAAGGCCTCATATTCACCGCCCTCGGGAAAGAGGTCCATGGTTCCGTGGGATATCCAGCCCACTGTATGATCATTGCTGTAAACGATGCCGAAGTCGGAATAGTTCTCCATCAGGCCGATATCAACGATACGGTTCAGGATGCTCTCTTCATTCTTCACCTTGTCGTAAGAGTCGATGGATTCATCCGTTGCATCATAAAGATAATAAGTTTCATCAGAAAAGAGGAGAGTCGGAATGGTCTTCATCCTCTCCAGATAAGAATTGATATTTAATTCGATCTGCCGGCTGTTAGCAGCGATCAGATTCGATGCATTCTGCTGCATGGCACGTCCCGAGCGGTCAAGTATCACATAATCAAGGAAAAATGTGATGATCATAATGATCGCCGCAAATGCAACCAAAAGCTCAATCTGGAACCTTTTAAACTGCCTGCCTGAGCCATCCTGCCTCTTAATTCCCATAGGTCCCCGGTACACCTTTCTCCGGGCGGTAAATATCTTCCCGCCTTATTCTATTTTACTCCACCGGGCACCTGCTTGCAATAAAAAAACACGTCATTAATCAGCTCAGGAGGTTCCGGATGCTTCACATCCGGAACCTCCTGACTGTCTGAGGCGCTCTGCGCTCTGTCTTCCGATCTTTCTATCTCCTACCGCTCCCGGCCGCCGCCGAATCCACCACCGAATCCGC
>ONWK01000368.1 GCA_900321505.1 uncultured Eubacteriales bacterium | reverse complement strand
TTCCTGTTTCCGTCATGATCCGAAAACCGGTTCATAGCTTTCCTGTTCCCGCCATGATCCGAAAGCCGGTTCATGTTTTCTCTGTTTTCCCCATTATCCTGAAACCAATCCATGGCCTCCCTGTTTCCCTCATGATCCTGAAGCCGGTTCATGTCTCCCCTGCTCCTCCCGTTCAGACCTCTGTCCCAGTCCTCCACCACCTGAAGCAGCATGGCGGGTGTAAACTGTTCATCCAGGAACTTACCGTATAATTCATAAAAAGCTATCACATCCTCCCGGTTTTCATGAGAGAACTCCGGCATGATCTCCTCAAATAGCTGTTTCATGGAGGCTGCAAAGCTCTTTTCCGGAACGGTACTGTACAGGAACCGGTATCCTCCGTTTCCCGTTTCCTGAAATATATAAGCCGCAGACAGCACCACTCCCTCCGGCGGCAGCATATATTCCTGCATTTCACGTATACAGTCAGCTATATTTCTTACAAGCGTCTTTACCCGCTTCCAGTCAGGCGCCTCCACACCAAAACGTCTTGCAAAGCTCTGCATACCGTCCGCTCTGAAGGAAAGCACGCAGTCTTCGTCCGTCCTCATCATCGATACCGGCAGGATAGTCCTGAATGTATTATTCTGCAGCATTTCGGTAATATAGCTCTCCCTCTGCATGGGAATATCATAATAAAGATTTACATCCTTAGTTCTCCGCAAGATCTCCATAGAATTGCCATCTCCTTAATCTTTTGCTGCACAGATCCTTCTCCCTCTCCGCCGCTGCCGGAAGTGTTCCGTCATAGCTTCCGACACCGTTATACTGCACACTTCCCTCCAGCCTGAGATGCTTTCCTGAGGAGGCTGATGACAGCCCGGCGGAGGAGGCTCCGGAAATGATCCTTTCCGCCCGTGCCGCCACCTCGTCCTTCGGATCCCCATCAAGCTCCTTTTCGACAGGTATGGTATAAAGCGCCTTAACCATCTCGCATCGGAGCACTTCTCTCCTTCCCTGGGCAACAAAAAGAAGCACTACAGCGGCAGTGATGAAAATGATGATGGGTATTATCACACTTGCCTCAACCGTCATCATGCCCAGGTTATCCCGGTGGTTTTTACTGTAAGCTCTCATACTCTTTGTCGCCCCCTTCTTCTCAGATGAGAAATCTTATGCAGCAGCTGTAACTATTCAAAGCTTATGACCTGTCACTTTCCGCACCTCGAACACGCCGGCAGACCTTTTACCTCGCTCAGCCTTACTCTGTGTACGGTTCTTTTCAGCCCTCTGCAGTTTGCGCTGGTATGATATGATTCACCCTCAGGGCAGATCAGTACATAATCTCCGGCCCCTGCGCCGCAGAATTCGCAGGCATGGTATCCTGACGCTTCCGCTGATTTTTTCGTACCCAGATTAATCTTCAGTAGAAGGTGGGTACACGTACGTAATGTATGATACACCGTTCCATTTTCGGCCACATATACATAAGGATCTTCATCATCGTCATCCTGATCTCCTCCATCCGACACATTATGTCCCAGATAAGGCTTCTGACATATCTCATCCTCAAATACCCAGGTCAGTGTCGGCAGCAGCGGTGTATCGATCCTGACCGTATATGTTACGTGAAGGACTATATCACCGTTTTCATCGGGGAATTCCGAGCCCAGGAGTATGATCCCCGCCTTTCCGCCGAGTATATATCTGCTCACAAGCTCCGGCTCATCCAGAGAGGACAGCAGTTTGACCTCCGCCGCCCCCAAAAGTGACGCACTTCCCAGAAATGATTCAGCCGCTCCTGCTTTCTTTTCCTCATCGTCACCCCCGGTCAACGTACTTTCAAGATACGCAAGCTCCGCAGTATACTCCGCCGCCTCCACAGCCGCTTCGTAAACAACGGTGCGAACCGCCGCCACATGCAGAAAATGAAAAAGGACCAGCGAAACAAAAAGAAATATGGTAACCCCCACAGCCGCTTCAACAACCGCAGTGCCGCGGTTATTGAAGCAGCGGCGGTTTATTCTTTTTACCGCTTGTTTTTCCATGGCGGAGTACTCCTTTTAGCTCTGATGTTAACCATCTGTGTTCTCCGGACAGTGCATTCCCATACTTCAGCTGTCTCTCTCCCGAAGAGGTCTTTATTAAGATTTATAGTATCTATTCAGCACCCCCGGGAAAACATAAAAATCACGTATGTAAAGCTTGCTTTCCAGACTGGTTTTTATGTTTTCCCGGGGGCGGCCAAGGCGCAGGGCGCCTCTGGCCGTCCTACGCTCCGGATGCGGAGCGCAGGAGTCGTGGGGGTGCTGAATAGTTACGATTTATATATGGAATGCACTTTCCGGAAAACACAGTTCATCCGTTCTCAGTACCCGGTCTCTTCTTCCAATGAAAAGACATGGCCTCCGTATTCCACATCCACCGTCATTCCGAAGGCTGTAATGGCATATCTCATATCGAGCAGGTGGCTGCCTTCCTCCGCCTTGCTGTTGGCATTTATCTGGATTATATCCAGCATGCGGTACCAGGCCGAATCCATATTCAATGATAAGAGAATATAAAGATAATCCTTATAGCTCAGTCCCGACTCCGAGTCCTCCTCGTCGCTGCCGAAACCGTTGAAGCTGTTTATTCCGGTGACCCAGTTTTCCTTATTCTTCAGGTACGGAACCTTCTTTCCTCTTACAAGCCTGTACGCGTCAGCCACCGCTTCCATATAGCTCCATGCCCCTGCTATCAGATATTTGACTACCGGCGCTGCCGGCGGGAAGAGAAAACATGCCGCCTCGGCTATCGCAGTACATATCTCCATCTTCTCCGCATCCGTAAGAAGATATGCCAGGTTACAGACCGTGCGTATGGCCAGGATGTCATCCACCACCTCTTTATAGTTTGCGATGTCAGAGGTCTCACCGGCTATAAGATACTCCATTTCCAGACAGAGCACCGTATCCTCCTGTACCCGGTCTGTAAGGCAGTTAAAGCAGTTTCCCGCATATATCAGGCCTGCGCCGCCGGCTTCCAGTCCCTTCAGCCAGCCGGAATTCTGCGTGGTCTGTCTTTTCAGCTTACCGTAGCTGTTAAAGCCCGCATCCATGTCCAAAATTAAGGACCCGGTCCTCCCAAATGAAGGAAGCGTCCCTTTCTTAAGCACCTCATAGCTTAGTTCAAGGTCGTCCGGTGCGATCATATATGCCACTCCGACCTTCTTCCACAACCTTGTTTTCATTCTGGGATCCTTTTCCTTAACCTTCTTTCTTTCCTTTTCCCCGTCAGGATCCTCATCTTCATTTTCCTCATTTCCGGACTCATTATCCGTTTCTTCCTTCAGCTTTTTCAGATCATCATCTCCGTCGATCTTCCCTCCCTGCGCCGCCCTGTCACCCTCTTCAAAGGCAGACTGGTCAAGAGGAGTATCTTTTCCCTTCACCTTTTCCTTTAAAAGCTCGACTCCTGCATCCGCCGCAAGATAGGGCACAGCCGCCTCCACCTGTTCCTTGAATTCAGCCAGATCATTATCCATGATCCTGGTCATTCCGGAAAGGGCCGTTTCGCCCACGGTAAAATCTTCTCCAAGATCCTTTTTCAATCGTTCCTCCGCCAGAGCCTCCAGCTTTCCGGTTCCTTCCCCATCCATATCAGCGTCCAGAAGGAGCACATGATACTGATCAAATATATAGCGGTCATATTCCGCCCTCACAGATGACATGGCACTTCTTAGCGCCATAGTCGCGCGGTTTTCGGCATTCCGCACATCCGTGAGCACAAATACGGCTGTGAAAAGAGTAATTATCGAGGCCAGTAACAGCGTGATAAAAATAGTGATGTAGCCATGATCCTTCATATGCACCCTCCCTTCCGCATGATCTTTTCCGGTCTTTTTTCCGATCTTCCTTAAAGGAGCGTATTGGCATCTCCGTTGATATCCGTCCAGATGTTATTTACCAGCGCCATGATCTGATCCCTGAAAATGATGACCAGCGCTATCAGTACAACCAGGATCAATATGATCTCAACCACCGCTACACCCTTGTTATTACGCAAAGAACTCTTTGCTGCAGGAGGATCCGCAACGGTTTCCTCCGGGATCTCTTCCAGATGAAGTTCTTCCGCCTGAAGCTGTTTTTCTTTTTCCATTCTCTCCTCATCCTCCTTTACTACATCCCGGCAACCGCCGGGTAAATAACAATTCCTATCACAACGATCATCAGAAGGACCATGGGGATCAAAAGCTTCTCCTGAGCCTTTTCACCCTTCTTTTTTGCTTCTTCCCTGGCCTCGGTCTCGGCATCTCTTACCTCCTGATCCAGCAGCCGCATAAGCTGACTGCTTCCGCGGGGTCCTGCCGTACTTATGGTCGAAAAAAGCCTGATATAACTCTTCAGTCCCAGGCTTCGTCCCAGCTGGACATAAACACCTGCCTCAGCGGTTCCGGTGCCGATCCTGTTCATCGCATACTGCACCTCCGGCAAAAGATATCTTTCCTCCACGGCAGCTGCCTGCAGCAGCGCGCTGTGGATATTCTCCCCTGCGGAAATGAGCAGCGTAAGCCTTCGAGAAAAGCGGTAAAATACCTTTTCCAGCTCTTCATCTCGTTTTTTTAATATCTCCTTCTCCCTGCTGAACTTTCTGACCGCCAGTATGCAGGCAAAAAGAACCAGGAAAATATACAATTTGCAGATCGTATTTTTGATTGTAGTCTTCTTCTCGCTTACATTCACGTTATCGATCTGTTCCGGGAGAAGCAGCTTCCCCTCCTTTCTGCTGTTTTCCTCGAGCCGGCCAAGCTCTCGGATCGCCTTTTCTATGGCCGTCTCCGTTGCACTGTATGGAAGAACCGTAACACTTTCCTCAAGGAATGCTTCATGTATCCCATCCGAAAATGTACCTTTTACGGTCACAACCGTTTCTTCCTCCAGATCCTCGCGATGTACAGCCCCGCTCCTGCTGATGACCGTAAGCCTGTCTGTATCCCAGCTTATCTTCAGCAGCCCGGAGGGATCCCGTTCAGGTAAGGAAAGATCACCGGTTACATGCTGAAGATCCGCATTTTTACCTGCCATCTTCTCTCTCACCTGACTGACCGCCCGGTCTGCCGCTGCCGCAAATTCCTCTTCCGTCAGTTCTCTCGGTTCCACATTCAGGATATAAGCTTCCGTATCTGTCCCGTCAGTCAGCTGCAAGGTGATCTTTTCCGCTGACTTTCCGGCCTCCGGACGCTGTATCTCCCCCTCAGCCGGATCCGTGGCGGGCATCATAAAGATACCCAGTGCCACGAACCACAAAACCGCCAGAAGTATCAGGATGTGCCGGAATCCCTGCTCCACATACTGCCGGGTCGCATCTTCCAGCGACCTTCCATACAGTACCTCCATTTTTTGCAGCCGTCCGGCGATCTGCGGCACAAACCACAGTTCTCCCTTATACTTACTGAAATGCTTCCTGCTGATGATCGCAAGTATCGCCAGTATAGGAAGCAAGATGATAAAGATCATTATTACCGTCATTTCTCTTTCCTTTCTCAGACAGTCATATCCTTTCCGACCAGTCTGTTCCCCAGCGCATCTCCGGCTATGTTCAGCACCATTGCCACGGTCATGATCACATTTCCCGCAGCCGTTGTATAAAGAGGCGCTATATAAGCCCCGTTGGTAAAGCGCATATATAAAATGATCATCGCCGGCATTACCGTCATTATCCTCTGCTCCAGCTTCTTCTCCGCTATGGCCGTCTCTATCTCCTGCTGCACCTCCATTCCCGCCTGCAGCTTTTCCACCGTGCTTCTCATGGTAAGTATCAGATTTCCGCCTGCCCGCTGCTGCACCCTCAGCACCTGCGCAAGCTCACCGGCCTCCTCAAGCCCGGTTTTCTCCCCGAACTGCTGAAAGGCCTGCCAGACCGGTTTTCTCAGCAATATCTGGTGCCGCAGGTCCTCAAGCAGCCCGCCGATATCCGTATCCCTGCCGTATATCCTTCCCAGATCCTCCACCGCTGCAAACACCGCATTTTCAAGGGAATAACCCGCTTCAAGGCCTGTTTCCATGGATATCAGCAGCCTCTTCAGCGCGTCTCTCCTTCTCCTGGTCCTCCTCTGCTCCATTTCCTTCTGAACAAGACGGGCAATGTATATTCCCGCAAATGCCCCCGGCAGCAGTCCCGCAGCCTTGTTATAAAAGAGCAGCGCCGCCGCCAGGGTACCTGCCAGCCCCGCTGCAGCGGCCGGCAGGCAGATTGGGAGGTGATTAAAATAATGAATAAGCTTTTTTTGCGAATATCCCCGGGGATTATTTTTTATTTTTGCTCCCGACTTTGGTTGAACTGTTTTTATCCTCATTTTTGTTTACCATTATCCTGACATGAAGAGCTTTTCCGGCAGCTTCTTTCCCGCCATCTGCAGCTTTTCGCGCCGTTTCAGCGTATTTAAGGCCTTCAGTGTCCCGACGACTCTGCCCTTTTCCTCTCCGGAT
>ONWK01000049.1 GCA_900321505.1 uncultured Eubacteriales bacterium | reverse complement strand
CGAAGACTTCCGAGATCTATCTCTATCACCTCATCATACTCTGCATCCGCATCCGCCTCATAAACGGTATATTCCTTACCGGGAGCATGCTCCTTCATATATTCAACAGTCAGCTCATCCACCGGGAAGATACCGTTCTTCGCGCCGGCCTCGATGGCCATATTCGCAATGGTAAAACGGTCATCCATGGAAAGCTCGGAGATACCCTCTCCCGTAAACTCCATGGATTTGTAAAGTGCGCCGTCAACACCGATCTTTCCGATTATGTGGAGGATCAGATCCTTACCGCTGATCCACTGCGGCTTCTTACCCGTGATAACAAATTTAATCGCGGAAGGAACCTTGAACCATGCCTTTCCGGTGATCATACCCGCTGCCATATCCGTACTTCCAACACCGGTTGAAAATGCGCCCAGTGCTCCGTAGGTACATGTATGAGAATCCGCTCCGATACAGGTATCACCTGCAACGATAAGCCCTTTCTCGGGAAGCAGCGCATGCTCGATGCCCATCTGTCCCACATCAAAATAATTTACGATATTATTCTCTCTGGAGAAATCCCTTACCTGCTTTACATGCTCCGCACTCTTGATATCCTTATTGGGAGTAAAATGATCCATTACCAGTGCGATCTTTGTATTATCAAACACCGTCTTTTTCTTAAATTTTGAAAGCTCGTTGATCGCCACCGGTGTAGTTACGTCATTACCCAAAACCAGATCCAGCTTTGCCTCGATAAGATCCCCTGCCTTAACCGACGCAAGTCCGGCGTGTGCCGCAAGTATCTTCTGAGTCATAGTCATTCCCATAATATGATCCTCCTTTTCCTGAATATTAACTGGTATCTTAACATATTATGTATTATAATGAAAATATATATTATTAATATCAAATATAACCTCTGGTTATACATGACTTGAATCGTGCGATCAGTTACACTGCAGCAATACAGCATGCCTTATCACCCGTGAAAGGAGCCCCCATGATAGACAACCTCAATCTGTACCGTGTATTCCTGGCCGTTGCGGAGACCGGCAGCGTCAGCCGTGCGGCTGAAGCGCTCTTCATCTCCCAGCCCGCCGTCAGCAAGGCCATCCATAATCTCGAAAGCACCCTCTCCGTCCATCTTATCGAGCGTTCATCCCGCGGCACTAAGCTCACTCCCCAGGGCAGTCTGCTCTATGAGCATCTGCGGCCTGCCTTTGACAGCATCCGTTCCGCGGAGGATGAGATAAGACAGGGAAATGAACTCGGCATCGGCGAACTCCGCATCGGAGCCTCCACCTCATTATGCAGGAATATCCTCCTTGGTTATCTATCCGACTTCATCCGTGAATACCCGCATATCAAGGTCTATCTTTCCTGCCATTCCACACTTACAACGGTAAAAATGCTGGATGAAGGCCGCATCGATCTGGGACTCATATGTGAAACTGTCCTCCCGGAGCGGCTCTCATACCATCCGCTGCAGGAGATACATGACATTTTCGTTGTCAATCCTTCATACCTTGAACATCTTTATATCCGTGAGCAGGCCGCCGAACGTGATGCAAATAACCCCTGGCTCTTTGCCGGAAATATCACCAGTCTTATCACTCCCGGAGTTCCGGAGGATGAAAGCAGAACATCCGCCCCTCAGGACTGTTTTGAGAATGCCATGCCCACCGCTGAGATCCTTGAAAAATGCAATCTTATGCTGCTGGAACAGGGCAATATCACCCGCAATCATCTGGATCATTATTTCTTTCAGCAGAACATCCAGCCCGGACAGGTACTGGATGTCAACAACATGGATCTGCTCATAGATTTTGCCAGGATCGGTATGGGAGTCTCCTCTGTTGTAAAGGAATTTGCCATGGACGCAATAACCGACGGATCACTGGTTGAATTACCGATGGATCCGCCGGTCACTCCGAGAACGGTAGGTTTTTCTGTAAATACTCAGCGGAAACCAAGCCCTTCACTGCAGAAGTTCCTCACTCTTGCCGGGTTACACTCCTGATGCATGAGCATAAGGAAGTTCTGAACCATTCAGCACCCTACGACTCCGGATACTCCGTATCCGGAGCGTAGGGCAGCCAGAGGCGCTTCGCGCCTTGGCCGCCCCCGGGAAAAAATAAAACCAGCCTTGGAAAGCAAGCTTTCCCGGCTGGTTTTATTTTTTCCCGGGGGTGCTGAATTATACTGTTACGGATTAATCCACATTGCAGGTCTTACAGCATCATCCTCTTCCGATACTTCATAACCGTTGTGGCTGATAATACCGCAGAAATTCACACATGCAGCACGTGACTGAGTCTTGCCGGGAGACCTGAGCAGCCACCAGCAGTTACCGTTAAACTGAATCAGCTCTTCCGAAAGATCGCCCTCACTGTAATCTGCTATGGGCAGTCCCTTTGAAGCAGTGCTTACGGTTGCCTTGCATGCACGCTCAGGATTAATGGGATATCCCTCTGTCACTGCGGTATCCTTACCGAAGTACTTCTCTGCTTCATTGATGCTGAGAAGGAACACCTGATCTACGGTATTATTTCCGCCCTTTGTTCCGTACATCTTATTGTCCTTATTTACAACCTCAGTCAGCGGGATCATTTTCTTCTCAACAGAAGTAAATGCTTCCGACATGAACTCATTATTGAGCCATGAACGTATGGAGCTGTCCTCCCAGGTCATATCACCATAGGTTTCATTATACTTCTTATTATCCAGGCCCTCCAAACTTACTACAAAGAGCCTGTCTCCGTCCTTATTCAAAACCTTCCACTGGATAGGCTCCTTACCGTCGGATTCATCACCATCCTGCTCATAATGGCCGAATGTGATGACATCACCCACCTCTGCCGATAAGAGATCCGAGGCTGTATCAACCCATACTCCGTCGGAATTAAGAAAATAATCAACCCCCTTAACTGTTACCAAGCCTGTACGCATTACTCCGTTTCCTCCGAAGTAATACCATTTTCCTGAGATCTTCTTCCAGCCTGTCTGCATGGCGCCGTTTGAATTAAGATAATACCATTCACCGTCTATCTTCTTCCAGCCGGTCTGCATATAGCCTCTCTTGTTGAAATGATACCATTTCCCCGAAATCTTCTTCCAGCTGTCAACCGGATATGTTCCGTCGGAATATGAATACCACCATCCCGTACTGTTCTTTTTCCAGCCCTGTGTGGCTGCTTCGGCTTTGTCTGCTGCACCGAATACACTTGCCGTGCCCAGCACGAAAGCCAGTGAAAGTGTTACCGCGATCTTACCTTTGTTCATTTTAACCTCCATAGAAATTATTAATATTATATCAACCTCAGACGATCAGGTTCCTGCCTGTCTTAAGCCTTCCCTGTATCTGAAGAAGTTCCCTTACTGTTTCTCCCGCATCGGCAAATGAACTGCCGGTTCCGAGATCAAGTCCTGCCGGAACACCGGCCCCGTACATGAGTAACGGTACATATTCACGGGTATGGTCTGTTCCCTTAAATGTAGGGTCACAGCCATGATCCGCTGTGATCAGTATCGTATCTTCCGAAGGCATTCCCCTGAAGCTTCCAATACGCTTCATCAGCTCACCCAGCCTTATGTCAAAGCTCTCGAGCCCGCGGGCATAGCCCTCTGCATCCCTGCGGTGTCCCCAGGTGGAATCAAACTCCACAAGATTTGTAAAAATGAGTCCTTCATCTACCAGGTCGAGGGCCTCCATGGTCTTATCCATGCCGTCCTCATTATCCCTTGTATGGACTGCCCCGGTAATGCCCGAGCCGGCGAAGATATCCTCGATCTTGCCAACTGCATATACCTGCTTTCCGGCATCCCTTATCAATGTGAGAAGATTCGGTTCTTCGGGCTTTCTTGAGAAGTCTCTCCGGTTTGAGGTCCGGACATACTGCTCACCGTTATATACATAGGGTCTTGCAATAACCCTCGCCACATTGTGTTTTCCCGTAAGAATCTCTCTTGCCATCCGGCACATGCCGTACAGCTCATCCGGCGTATAAACCGATTCATCACAGGCTATCTGGAAAACGCTGTCGGCGGAGGTATACACTATCGGCTTCTTTTCCGCCTTCATCCGGTCCCCGAGTTCATTGATGATCGTCGTACCGGAAGCCACTCCGTTACAGAGTATTCCGGGGACTCCGGTCCGGCTTACGAACTCATTTATGATCTCCTCGGGGAAGCCCTCAGGATATGTGGGAAATCTTTCCGGAGTGTAGATGCCTGTCATTTCCCAGTGACCGATGGTCGTATCCTTGCCGGCGCTCATCTCCTGCAGCCTTCCGAATGCACCGAGAGGGTTTTCCACAGGTTTTATACCCTGCATCCCTTCGATATTTCCGTAGCCTATGCTTCTCATATTCGGAAGCGCAATATCAGGATAAAGCTCTGCGATATGGCCTATGGTATTACAGCCTTCATCACCGAACAATGCGGCATCAGGCGCTTCTCCCATACCGACGCTGTCAAGGACTATCCAGATGACTCTTTTCATGAAATCCTCTCTTTCTGATTCCGAAAATGGAATATAAACCGCCAAAGTGACATTAAAGTGACTATTACAAAAAAATCCCCGCTTCAGTATCTTTTTTTGTGGAGAAACTTTTGCTTTAATGATACAATACCATCATTATGAAAAATATACTACTTAAAAAACTGAAAAACGATACCATTCTTGTGATCTCCGGACTGCTTGCCTTTATTTCCTGCTTCTTTGTATTTCCAGACAGCAAGTACATAGACTACATCAATTTCCGCGTCCTTGCCATACTCTTTGCGCTGATGCTGGTTGTCGGTGCCCTGACGCGGATCGGCACCTTCGATTATCTTACGTCAAAGCTGCTGAAAAGGGTCCGTTCGGAGCGCATGATCTCACTGATCCTCACTCTGCTTTCCTTCTTTCTGAGCATGCTGCTTACAAATGACGTGGCGCTGGTTACGCTGGTTCCCTTTGCTCTGCTCCTGCTTTCCGCATTCAACGACCGCCGCAGAACGGTTTACACCCTGATCCTGATGACCATCGCCGCGAACCTCGGGAGCATGCTGACGCCCATCGGAAATCCCCAGAATCTGTATCTCTATACGGAATACGAATTTTCCCTTAAGAGCTTCATCCTGCTCACGCTGCCCTACAGCCTGACTTCCCTTGGCCTGGTGGTGATCAGCGTATGGATACTCAACCGCACGGACCACACTGTGGATACGGCATCGGGCGGAGATGTTGAACGTCCCGCGCCCTTAAAGCTCATGCTTTATATTGCGCTCTTTATAGTCTGTCTCCTTACGGTTGCCGGTATACTTCACTATCTTATCATGCTTGGTGTGGTTGCCGCCGTAATTCTTGCGGCCGACCGCCGCGCATACCTGAAGGTTGACTATTCACTGCTGCTTACCTTCGTTTTCTTCTTTATACTGATAGGAAATCTCGGACGTATCGAAGCCATACGCAGCACGCTTACGGAGATCGTGGAGAAAAATGTGGCGCTCACAGCGATCCTCTCATCCCAGGTCATCAGCAACGTTCCGGCCGCCATGCTTCTTTCCGCTTTTACGACCAATGGAAATGCACTGGTCATAGGCGTAAACCTGGGAGGCCTCGGAACCCTCATTGCCAGCATGGCCAGCCTTATAACCTATAAATTCTACGCAAAGGAAAAACAGAAGGGCGAACACTATCTTCTGAAGTTTTCCGCCATAAGCGTTATCTATCTTTTGATCCTTTATCTTCTTTATCTCTTTGTATTCAGGTAGAGCACTGACTTATACATGCACGATGCCAAGTTGAAACCCTTATCGCACATACATGCTGCGCTGAGTTTTTTTGAGACATGCTTCGTTGTAAGCGGGCAAGCATTCGGTTGAAGACATCACAGAAACAAAAATACCGGTCAGTGACCGGTATTTTTGTTTCTGTGATGTCTATTGAAAAAGCTGACCAGTATCAAATATTCAGCAAATCTGTTTTATCACAGATACACCTGCAGGCTGCTGTCCTCCCTGAAACGCCCTCTCAGTTCGGCAGTAAAGGTCTTGGTATGATTCTTCTTTATACCCCTTGCCGTTACGCAGCTGTGATAGCCCTCGATGGTAACTGCAATATCCGGACTTCCGGTTATCTCCGACAGTATGTCCGCTATATCCCTGCCTATACGCTCCTGCAGCTGAAGACGGCGTCCCACCATATCACATACTCTGGCGATCTTTGAGAGCCCTATTACCTTTCCGTGAGGGATATATGCCACATTTGCCTTCATGTCATACATGAGAGCCATATGATGCTCGCAATAGGAGAAGAATTCTATATCCTTCATCACAACCACACGTCCCGGAGCTCCGGCATTCTCCCTTTCCTCCTCATCTTCAATCCCTTCCGAAAAGGTACGGTTGAACATCTCGGCGATCTCATGATTTGTATAGTTCATGCCCGCAAAAACCTCGCTGTACATCCTTGCCACACGCTCCGGTGTATCCCTGAGGCCTTCTCTTTCCGGGTCATCGCCAAGCGCTATAAGCAGCCCTCTTACATGCTCCGCTATCTTCTTCTCATCTATCATTTCTTTAACTCCTTATAGGTTCCGATCATGTCGGTAACTCCGTCCATATTACACTCATCCACTTCCTGCCTGAGAGCCTGCAGAAATTCCGTATCCTCAGTGCCGTAGGTATCCAGTGATATATCTTCAAGCACCGCCTTAAGAGCGTCCATATCCTTATTTTCCACTGCTGCAAGAGCCTCATCCAGTTTTTCGAAGGATACCTGGTCTCTCTGAACAGGCTGCCGCTTCGGTTCTTCTTTTACTGTTTCCCCGCCGCCGGAAAGCATTTCCTCTTCATCCTGATCCTCCTCGAAGTCAAACTTCTGCAGGTACTTTCCTATAACGTCCAGTACCTCTTCAAGTATGATTATCAGAGCCGGGAGGCTGTCCCTCACATAGGTTTTATTGCCAATATTTATCGCGGAATCTATACGGACGATATGATTCAGCAGCTCGGCAGCGCCTATATTCTGTGCGCCGTTGCGGATATTATGGATCCTGTTCCTGAAGGACTGGTATTTACCTGAGAACATCTGTCTCAGCTCATCCGGGGCATTTCTGTTCTGAGTGTAAAATGTACTGAGTATCCTGTGGTACATTTCCTCATTACCGCCTATCTTATCCAGAACACCGTTCACATCCAGAACAGGCTCCAGCTCCTTCTGTTCCTCTCTCATCCTCGATACTGCAGGACTGGTATCCACAGTCCTTGTCCTGTACCTCAGCTTCTCGGGGAAATGCTTCTGTATGAATGTCGCAAGGGCAGAAAGCTCCAGTGGTTTGATCATCAGATCCGTAAAGCCCGCTTCCTTAAGAGCATCGGGATCCTCATTGATAGCGTCCTCGGTCATGGCGATTATGGGGATGTCCGCAGCCCCTTCCCTTTCAAGCTCCCTGATCTCGCGCATTGCATCCGTACCGTTCATAACCGGCATGGCAAGGTCCATGAATACTATATCATATGCTCCGTTCATTATCATGTCAATAGCCTGTACTCCGGAATCTGCAGCATCTACAACGATATCCAGCTGATGCAGTACATTTACCGCTACCGTACGGCTGATCTCCACATCATCAACTATAAGTGCGGAGATCTCCGGAGCGATCATACGTTCAGCTTCCTCCCTGGACACGCGAAGCTCCGCATCCCCGGAGGACGCTGCAGTCACCACATTCTGATCAGCCTTTTCCTGAAGCAGATTGACAGTAAATGTAGAGCCTGCGCCAAAGGTACTCTCCACATCTATCTCTCCGCCCATGATCTCTGTCAGCTGTTTTGCTATGGTCAGGCTGATGCCGCTGCCGGAATAACCTGTCTGTTTCTTATTATCCGCTATATTATATACCTCAAATATATGCTTCAGCCTGTCCTTCCTTATACCGATACCGGTATCGGAAATGCTGAAGCTGAGTCGCTGCTTCTTATCATCCTCAGGCAGATCGTAACAATCCACAAAAAGCGTGATGGTCCCTTCACGGGTATATTTTGCGGCATTGTCCAGCAGTATCTCCAGCACATTACGGATCTTATCATAATCTCCCACCATGATATCCGGGATATTCTCACCCAGATCCACAAGAAATCTTACCGGCCTCTGATCCAGGGCATTTATCATTTTGTCTGAAATGTCGCAGACCAGTGTGGTAAGGGAATACGGGGAATTTACGACCGTGATCCTGCCGGATTCAAGTCTTGCCAGCTGTATCGTTTCATCCACCTTACCCAGGATCTCCTGACCTGAGGTCGCTATAGCCTTCAGCCCCTCCTGCCTTACCTCCTCATCCTGTTCCTGCTGCATGGTGCCTGCAAGACTGATGATGGCGTTAACGGGTATCTTGATCTCGTTACTCATATGAGCCAGGAAGTCCGTTTTTGCATAGCTGGACCTGACAGCCACTTCATGCTCTTTTTCAAGCTTCTTCAGTTTTCTGTCCTGACCGCGCATGCGGATCCTGTAGCTCAGCATGATCGCGACTATGGCTATCAGAACCAGCGCTGCAAGGCTTACGATGCCTATCCTGACATATTGTCTCTCGAAGAAGCCCAGTTCCTTGCCTATCGTGAAGGTTATATCCTGCACGCATGGAACTCCGTCTCCGTTTATCGCACGTACAGTAAAGGTATAGGTCCCGCCTGCAAGATTGGTATATACCGCCTGCATGGGATCCGAAGGCGATATGGTTATCGGAGTACTGTCAAAGCCCTCCAGTTTATATTCAACATTGATATTTTCGCGGTTTACATAAGAAAGAACCGAGAATGCTATGGATACTCTCTGGGTATCCGAAGGTATTGTAAGGCTTCCTCCGATCTGATCCAGATGATATACGTTTTCATCCACATCTATCTCGGAAACCGTAAGTCTCGGCGCTGTCTCATTTATCCGGATATCCTTTGTATTGAGCATCTGGATACCGCTGCTGGTACAAAGATAAAGAACCTGATCCTTCAGCATGGAACGGCCGTTAAGGGTTATTCTCCGGTTGAGCCCGTCTCCTCCCGCAAGATATCTTCCGTTCAGCGGACTTGATCCCAGAAGCTCCTCCTCCGTCGCAGAGATGACTCCCTTGGAGCCGATGACCCAGAGTCTTATGCTTTCACCCTCTTCCTCCGCCTGAAGATCATAGATGTTGTTGGAGAAATCAATATTGCTGACGGCTCGTATACCCTCGGTAAATATGGACAGTCCGTTATCCGTGCCTATCCAGACACCGCTTTTCCCGGGAACTATGGCCGATACCACATTTGAGGTAAGGCCCTTTTTCTCTGTATAGTTAAGCACTTTATTTTCATCTATGATATAAAGGCCGCCTCCGTCAGAACCCGCAAAGAGCCGACCGTCTTCATCCTGATATAAACAAATGATATCCGGATAGTTCAGGCCTTCCCCGTAGGACATGCTTCTTACCTGCTCTCCGTCTCTGCTGAGGATGGATATTCCGGCCTCGGTTGCTACAGCTATGGTCCCGCCATTAAGCTCCAGTGTACAGTTGACCTGGTTTGTCGGAAGCACTGCCCCTCTTCCGTAATTTACTATGGTGCCGTTCGTCTTCTGGCACACAACGCCGTATCTTCTGGATGTTGATACCCAGAGATTTCCGTGGGAATCACGCATCAGATGCTTTACGCTGGCACCGCTGAGATACTGCGTGAGATCATTCTCGATCTG